>CAMNMI010000028.1 GCA_946544555.1 uncultured Rickettsiales bacterium | reverse complement strand
GTTTGATATTTCAATGATTTCACCAATATCATCAATGATGTCTTCCAAAGCAATCTGGCATAGGTCATCACTTGATGAACTACCGCATCCAGCATCTTGTAGGATTTGCATCATCAAAGTGCGTTTTGCGCCGTGAATTCTCTGGTTGCTCTGGCTGTGAAAACGTTCAGCTCTTATTCTATATCCCAGATAGTCATCCAGCAGGTCTTCCAAGATGAGAAGCGCCACAAAAAGCATCACAAATATCATTGGGACAACAATTCTATTCCCATTGATTAGGTTATCAATTATTCCTTCAAATCCGAAATATGCAAACATGACACTCATTCCGAAGATGTTCTCCATTAGGAAATGCAGAAAACCATCCACCGAAAAGAAGCTTTTGTAATATGACATGTCACTGACAGCATTGAATATTTTCTTCCTCTGGACGTATGTAATTTGCTTGGAACGTTCAAACCTTTTTAGGGTATTACACAATCTTTTTCTGCGAATAAGTGGCACCAATATAGCCGAAGACAAAAAGAATATTGTGTAGAAAATGTAGAAAATTGTGAAGTAATGCAATGTTTTTCCGTATAGTGGATAACTTGGTTTGCCTGTTATTCTTGTGTATAAAAAACAGTCCAATGGGATAAATGTTATTACCATCCATATTCCAGCGATGATTTCTGTGTAAAACCGCAAAAGCGCGTCTCCAAGGAATTTAAACACCTTTTTCATAATGTAAAAATAGCTACTAAATAATTCGTATATTTTATCTAAATGTCAAGTTATGACTTCCATGTTTTACATAAAAACCACAACAAATTTGTATTAAATAATACAACTATGGGATTAAACATGTTGACTGGCGGTTCAAGTAATATCGTCTCTTCATTTGCTTCAAAAGCAACAAATTCAATTACGAACGCACTGGGATGTCCGTCTTTAAGTTCACTTGGATTGAGCTTTTCAAACTTGAAAAAGTTGTTTTCACACGGGGACGACAAAACCACAACCGAACTAAAAGATTTATCACTGCAAACTTCAACCTATAACAAAGTTATTCCAGAGGTATTTGGCAAGGTTAGGATTGCGGGGAATATCATCTGGACATCACCGATTAAGACAACTAATATTTATCACGCACAGAAGACAACAAAAAGCGGCACACAAGGAGCATATACAGAAAAGCTTGTTCGTGGATCATTCGCTATTGCCATTTGCAAAGGAAAAGTTGATGCAATAAAAAACATATATGCAGATGGTGAACCACTGAATGCTGCCGCGCATGACATTCAGATATATCTTGGGACAGAAACGCAAATGCCAAATCCAACAATGCAAGGTTATCTTGGGGCAGATATTCCAGCATTTCGTGGGCTGTGTTATGTTGTATTTCATGAATTTCCAATGGAGCAATTTGGCAATCGTATTCCAAATTTCACATTTGATGTTGTGAGGCAGGAGGATTTACAGAGCGACAATGACATTGAAAATGTGGTTAAATCTGTTGTGATGATACCCGGCAGCGGAGAGTTTGTTTATGATACCAAAACGCAGAAAAAACTAAACGGTAACTGGGCCATGGGATATTTCTTTGAGACAGCAAAAGCAACAGTTATCAACAACCATACAAGCAGCCAAAACACTGACGCCGTTGACAGTTTGCAAGATTTGCAGAATACATTCAAAAATTTGGAGTGGGTATCATTGGTTGTATGTTGGTTTTGTGATAGCACCAACTGCGCTAATGCAAGCGTTTATCCAGCATGCGAGTTCAACAGCACATATACACAACCGGATCAATGGTCTGTGGCAGGCAAGCAGAGAACAGAGGCGCGCGTAATTGGTCAAGACGAAAATGGGAACATAAGATATGGCGGAACACCTGATGATGCGAGCGTTTTGAGATATGTTCAAGAAATGAAGAGACGCGGGCTGAAAGTGTGTTTATATCCAATGTTGATGGTTGACACAAACGGCAAACCATGGCGCGGACATATCACTTGTGGAGCGGGTTTATCAAATACGGAAAAGACAAGCGCAGTGCATAATTTCTTCACAAAAAACGATGGCTACAATAAGTTTATAGAGCATTATGTCAACCTGCTTGGCAACAATATTGATGCAGTGATTATTGGCAGCGAAATGAAAGGTTTGACAAGTATTTACACAGGTGCAGAAGGTATTAACAACGAGGAAGATTATTATCCAGCAGTGAATGAATTTTGCAGTTTGGCACATACAATCAAAAACACGGTCGGCAATCGCGCAAAGGTCATTTATGCAGCAGATTGGAGTGAATATCATAACGATGACAGAGGGAATTACAACATGGATAAATTGTGGGCTTGCAACGACATTGATGTTATCGGCATTGATGCATATTTCCCTCTCACTGACAAGTCAGAGACAACTTATGACATAGATGAAATTGCGAACGGTTGGCGCAGTGGCGAGGGATATGATTGGTATTATACCGATGGCGCAAGGACACAAAAAGCAAGCTTATCTCCTGCATGGGCGTGGAAAAATGTGGAATATTTCTGGGAAAATTATCACTACAACAGACATGGCAACGCAACAGCTTGGGCTCCGCAATCAAAGAAGATTTGGTTCACTGAATATGGCTTTCCGTCAGTAGATTGTTGCACCAACCAGCCAAATGTATTTTACAGCGAGGGCTCTCTTGACAGTGCATTTCCGCGTTTTTCAAGTGGCACGGAGGATTTCAAAGCCCAGCGCGTTGCGATTTATGCAAGTGAAAAAGCTTGGAAAAATAGTCCATGCGTTGAGCGAATGTTCCTCTATACATGGGATGCGCGGCCTTACCCAGAATTTCCGAATTTGTCATCTGTTTGGAGCGACACTGGCGTTTGGAAATATGGCCATTTTTTAAACGGCAAGGCAGGAAACACAACTCTGGCAAATGTGATAAAGAATTTATGTCTCAAAGCTGGTTTGCAAGATGGCGACTTTGACACCTCGCTTATCCATGATGAAATGCTAAATGGCTACGTCATTGATGACAAAAATACAATTTTAAAGCATATTCGTATTTTAGCCGATGCCTACAACTTTGATGCCTATATTGACGGCGGGCGGATATGTTTTAAGTCCTTGAAAGATGTGGAAAACCATGTTATCAGTGAAGACAATTTGTTGTTGGAGAAGCAGCCAAATGGCAGTCGCGCACCTGCATTTGTGTATGAAATTGCATCAAATGAAAATCTTCCATCAGCTGTGGAGCTACTATTTCTGGATGTTGACAAGGATTATACCACTTCAACCGCACTGGCAAGAAGCAACTCCACAAGCGATAAAAAGCATAGTGTTTCTGTTCCAATGCCGTTGAATATTTCCCAAGCACAAGAGATTGCATGGCGGATTTTATCAAACATTTCTACGCAAAATGTGATTTATAAACTCAAACTTCCAATTGGCTTTGCAAGCATTGCGCCGTTGGATACAATTTCAATCAATGTAAATGGGGATAGCCACCTGATGCGTGTCAAGAGTGTGCATATTATTGACATGACGACTGTGGAGATTGTGGGAATTTCCATCGTGGCGAATGACAATATTTTGACAAATTTGGAATATACCAGCACAGATTTGATTGCCAACGGAAGCACTATAAAAGAGACCACAAGCTATATTCCCAAAACGGAATTTGAACTGTTTGAACTCTACAACATTGACAATGAGATTTATGACAACAAGTTTGTCGTTTATTGCGCGGTCTGGTCGGAGGACAGCAACTGGCAGGGTGCCAATTTGTATTATTCCACAGATGATGAGTATAACTACAATGCGCTGACGTGGATTGACCGCGAGAGCTGTGTCGGCAAGTTGATGTCTTTTGATGGACTGAATGATGCTGACGTGCGGCCATATTTACTGGATTTGAATACGAAGATTGTTGTCTCCATGACTGATGAAAACGGCAAACTGCAATCAATCACGGATGAGGCATTTTCAGAGCTTGGAAATAAAATTCTGGTTGGAGATGAAATCATTTGCTTCCGCGAAGTCAGGCAGTTGTCTGCAACTACTTTTGAGCTGTCGCATCTCTTGCGCGGGCGCTTCAATACTGAAGACAAAATGCATTCTCACACCATTGGTGAACGCGTAATTTTACTGGATAACGATGTCTACAAAATGGAGTTGCCAATTACATACAAGGGCAAAGAGGTGTTTGTCAAAGCTGTCTCACTGAATGACACTATTGACAATAATAATAATAACGCCAAAAGTTTGACCTTGCAGGCGCTATCAGTGCAGGATTTTTCAATTCAGAACAAGCAAATCTTACAACTCCAAAATGGTGATTTAAAACTGTCATTTTCTGTGAGGAAGAATTATAAACTAAATGACAACATTTTTCAGCCAAACTTTGCAGTGCGGTTGACAATCTACGACAAACAGACACATACAAAAAAGAGGGAGGCCAGGTTGCAAAATGCAACGAGTTTTATTTACTATTACTCCGACCAAATTTGCGATTTCGGTTACTCTTTAAGTTCAGATTTGATTGATTTTGATGTTGTTGGATTGGTTGTGTAGGTTCTTCATGAATAACATTACCTTCTTCCTCGCTACTACTCTCTCCATCTTCCTCTTGTATAATATCACGATCATTTATATATCTAGTAGAAGCATTACATTCTTCTTCCTCTTCTTCCTCTTCTGCATAGCATTTCTGAATTCTTTCATTTATCTTGTCTTGAAAGATACACATAATAGTGTGTGCAAAACCTTTTGGTGATAGCTTTTCATTCTTATTGAAATTTATATCTTCATTTTCGTGCACGATTACACCGTTAGTTGGTACTCCTTCTGACGATACTGTTCCATTAAAAATATAATCACCATAATTAATTTCAACTTCCCAAGTATTTGTTTTTGGATCGTAAAAACTCCTGACACGAGTATCCTCTTTTGATTTTTCTATTATCTCTCTGACATCATGTTCATACGAATAATTGTAATCTTCTTCTGGATATGGCTCCATATACTTTTCATTTAAACAGATAAAAGTTTATCAATTTTTGATTAATTTGTCAATCATGTGATGAAAATTGTTGATTGCGCCAGCGCGGAACGCATTTGGCCGCCGAGTGCAGCGAGGAGGAGCGTAGCGGTGCCAAACGGCGAGGGCGTGGCCGCGGGCGGCACAACACATTTTCATTCTTGCAAATAAATTTTCTTATTTTCACATCAATTAGATGCTAAGATTTGTGCAGAATATACATCTTATTTCAATTCTTGTTCCACTGTTGATGGGATTTTGCTCATTCATGGTGCGCGACAGAAAACCAAAAGTCATCAATCTTGCATATATGGGGCTGTCATTTTTGATGCTCTGTTTCACTGTTTATGCAACTTATAGGCTAAATCTGATCAGGGGAGAGACATACTATTCCGTCATCGGCAACTGGTCAAAGGCCATGGGAATTGAGTTGAAAGTAAATCTTGTCAGGTCAATCATGGTGATGGCACTGTTTTTGATGTCAATTTTGTTCTTTGCGACCACATGGAAAGGCGGCACGGATTACGCATTCAGTGGCTTTGTTTGCATTATGCTCTGCGGTGCCAATGGTATTGTTCTGACAAACGACATCTTCAACAGTTATGTTTTTTTTGAGATTGTCTGCATCACGAACTACATTATTTACGCGCATGGGAGCAGAGCTGAGTGCGTGAAAAATGCGTATAACTACATGATTTTGAGTAGCTTTGCTGGGGTAATTTTTCTGCTTGCGGCTGGTGTTTTGTATCAAATTACTGGCAATTTGAATTTGGATATTATCAGAAGTTCTTTGTCAACATTGAAAGACAACAAAACAGTAAATGCGATGTATGTTCTCTTTTTACTGGCAATAATGTTTAAACTTGGTGTATATCCATTGCACAATGTGCTGTTTGGAATTTACAAAAGCTTGCAGTTGAAATATCTGTTTGTTGTAGCTGGAATATCGTCAATCGTGTATCCATTTTTCATAATGAAAATGGTGATTTCACTCTTTGGAACAACCATTGTTGCGGACAATGAATATCTGAATATGGTGCTGAAAATCTGCGGAGGAATAGGATTTTTGTTCTTCAATGTCATGGCATTTACGACAAAATCAGTGGTACACTTTATTGTATCGCTGGCGTTCGCGCAAACATCGCTGTTTGCATTCTGTGTACCATATTTCAACAACGCGATGATGACAATCGGTGTGGCGCTATCAATAGTTTCAACCTCTCTGATAAAGGCCTGCATGCTGGCAATGACATATAAATTCCAGTGCAATTTTGGGATTGTTGACATCAAAAAGTCAGACTTGTCGGCGATAAATAGTGGCTATAAATTCGCCTTTGCATTGCTACTATTTATTATATCCGGCATGCCATTTACGATGGTGTTTATGTCAAAATGGTATTCTTTGATTGCTGTGATAAATTCTGCATATTCACCGGTTTGGGCTGCGATTGTTATAGTTGGATTTGCTATTGACATTGGTGCGTGTTTTGGATTTATCATGCAAATTTTGACAAGAAATCAGTCAAGAAGTGTGAAAATTTGCACGAACAAAATCTTCATTGCGGCGGTTGCATTTATCGTTTTGTTTGTGGTCCTCGGCGCAATGTTTGTGGGCTATTTAAACAACCTCACAAATTGAACAAATCTTCAATGGTGTAAAAACCGTTTTCTGTTTTGTTGATTAGTTTTAGCGCACACTCAACTGCTCCTGTCGCGAACAAACGACGATTATATGCTGTGTGCTTGATTGTTATTGAGTCATTTTGTCCCAAGAACATTATTTCGTGCTCACCAAAAACGCATCCTCCGCGAACAGATGAAATGCATATCTGATCTTTTTTTCTTTCGTGATTATTTTCATAACAAATGACATCATTGCTAAGTCCACGGGCTTTTGCAACTGTTTCGGCTAATGTTCTTGCTGTTCCGGATGGAGCATCTTTTTTTTTGTTATGATGGATTTCAACAAGTTCGCAGTCATAATCGGCAAGCTCATTTGCCAACATTGCTACGGCCTTCTTGCAAATTGCAACGCCTATTGATGTATTGCTTGACCAAAAAATTCTTGTTTCTTTACTTGCTTTTTCAATCTCATTGCGCAATTCATCGGACATCGGAGTTGAGCCACTAACCAATGGCTTTTTTGTTCTGACTGCCTCTTTCAAGCACTCTTTTAATCCTTCTGCGGAAGAAAAATCAATGACAATATCAGCTTTGTCAAACAGTTCTGATTTGCTATCACCATTATCACATGTCAAGGTTTTGATGCACTTTGAAGCAAGAACGGACAAGATTTCTTGTCCCATTCTGCCATTTGAGCCAACAACTCCAACTACAATTTTACGCTCTACCATATTATCTTGCATCACTGTATGTCTCGCCAAGACGAGGGTCATCTGAGAATGTATCGTAAATACCTCTCTCGTATTCCGTCATCTCTTTACCACCATTATCAACGATTGTAGCTCTGACAAGAATGACTGTCTCAACAGAACTGACTTCGTCTGTCTTGTGTGCGAACAAGTTTCCAATCAGTGGTAATGCCCTCAAGAATGGAACACCGTTTTCAACAGTTGTCTTTTTCCTTTCAGTAAATCCACCAATGACAGCGGTTTGGCCATCTTTCAACTTCAAGATTGTGTCAAACTCACGAAGGTTGGCAACTGGAATTGGATTGTTTTGATTTGTGGCGTCTGTTTTATCCAACTGGCTGCTGTCAGATGTATCAATCTTATTACCATTTTCGTCATAGTTCAGCAACATCGTTGTTGATGGGTCTTGCACTGTTTTTTCCAGTTTTGAGATTGTAGGTCTCATGTTCAGTACAATCTCCCTCTTGTCAAGGTCTATTGATGGTAATACCGACATTATAACGCCAAGTGGCATTGTTTGTGATTCTGCCTTAATGTTTCTGTAACCAGGAACCACTGCACCAGAAGATGATGTTGTAGGTTGTGTCACCTCTGATTCAATTTTGAAATACACATGATTTGTTGTGAAGCTCATCACAGCTGGCTGGTTGTTGAACGCATTTATTCTTGGGTTTGACAACGTCCTTGTTGAACCAAACTGTTCAAACAAGTTTGCAGTTGCATTAATTCCCTTTGAGAACACAATGCTTCCTATTGATGGGTTCGTCAACGTTGACAATCCTGTTGTTGCTGCATTTCCTGCTGCACCAAGCAAGCTGACTTTACTCCAATCAATACCTGCTTCGTATGTCTTGCTCAAATTAATTTCCAAGAAACGCATTTCAATCAAGACCTGAGCTGTTGCTTTTCTGCGAACTTCTGCAAGATACTTTTCAATCAATCTGTGTGCTTTCTCGTCAGCCGTGATTGTTATCAATCCGGCCCTCTTGTTCAATCTGATGCTCCCACTTACATCTTTGTCATTCTTTTTGTCTTTTTTCTTATCTTCTTTATTTTCACTCTTTCCATCATCAAGTGCATTTTTCTTTTCCTCTGCAATACGAATTTCATCCTGAATTTCTTCTGCCTTTTCTGTGTAAAGCTTGCTTCTTCCATCTGATGATTCAATGATTTGTTTAATGTCATTCACAACATCATCCCAGAAAGTATCATTTGATGACGTTGAAATACTTGAACTACCACCACCTGATGAACTTTCACTCAATCCAGAAGTATTCAGAGATATTGATGACGATGTGCTTCTTGTCATGTCTAAGAAGTTCAACTCATATGTCTTTGCGAAAGGAAAATCTTTTTCAAAAATCAAAATACCATTCTTCTCCTTGTAGCGAGTGTCTGATAGACCACAAATACGGTTAAAGACATAACGCAGAGGTTTATCCTTGACATTCAAGTTGACACCACCTGTGATTGTTGGGTCAATCTGAACGTCTGTGCCTGACATTCTGGCAAGTTCCATAATCAAGTCAACAATAGGAACTTCCTCTGTGACATTAATTGATACAATCTTATCCTCTATTGCTTTTGGTTCCTCAGGCGCATATATTGCATCGGATGCCTGCATGACTTTTATTCCTGCTTTTTTACTTGCTTGTATTTTTTTACCATCTGTATTTCTAATTTTTGCAGCAATTTCATACTCATGCAACCTCAATTCTGCATCGTGATATAAAAATTGGTCAACGTGATAACCACAACTACTTAGTGTGCTCAATGGCAAAAACAACATTGTTGAAGCAACAACTTTATTTAATGTCTTTTTCTCCTTCATGGTAAACAAGTACTTAAATTATAGTTATTTTTATACACATGTCAAGTATAAAACCAAAAGCTATTGCAGGTATAAATGGAAATTCCTTGTTTTTACTTGATTTATCGTGCATCAAAAGTGGAATAACTTTGTTCTTGATAATGTAAAAAACTATCCCAGAAAAGCCGGTCAAGCCGAGGAAAAGAATGAAATCATTCAAATTCATAACTGGTGCCAATGCGACAAAAAGTTTTACATCCCCAAAGCCCAAGCTGTCTTTTTTGAGGACAATTTTCATGATTTGGCCTAATGCAACGAATAGGAAGAACACCATGACTATCATAATTGCAATTTCCTTGTTTGGAATTTCAAAGGTTTTGGCTAATAAAAAAGCGGCAACGAATGTAATTATGTGGATTACATCTGATGACATCATGACGCGACAATCAACGATTGACTGGGTTATCAAACACCATGCGATGACGGCCAGAAGGACACTCTGCTGGTTTATCCCGTCAAACAAATATGCCGACAAAAGAAATGATGATGGAACCAGAATTTCAGCGAAAATATGTAGCAGTGGAATTTTCTTTTTGCAGTATCTACACCTTCCGCGAAGACAGATAAAACTAAACAGCGGTATTAAATCCAGAAAACCAAGTTTGTGCCCGCAGAAACAGCAGACGGAACGGCCAGAACCTTTGCCTGTGATATGCTTTTTGTCATTGAATAATCTCCACCCAATGCAACTTGCAAAGCTACCAAAAATGAGCCCAAACAATATTGACAACGATGCGTCCAGTGGTGACATAAAACAAGTTTTCTGATTTCAATTTTAGAGAGTCAACGTATATCGTTGGAG
>CAMNMI010000027.1 GCA_946544555.1 uncultured Rickettsiales bacterium | reverse complement strand
AACCCTGAAAAAGTATCACCACACAAAATACGCCATTCCTTTGCAACACATCTGCTTCAAAAGGGGCTTGATATTCGTGAAATACAAGAATTACTTGGTCATTCAAGCATTGACACAACCGCAATTTACGCCAAAATTGACGCAAAAAAAGCAAAGGAGGTTTTAGAAAAATATCATCCGTTGTGATAATAATTTCACCCACCTCCTCGCTATGAAAATTTACATGCATTCCGCTATTTTAGCTGCTACATCGTTTGTGCCAAGTTTCTCAAAACCTTCCTGCCAGATGTCAGCTGTGCGATATTTCTGCAAGAATTTTTCAACCGCATTTTCAATAATGTCGGCCTCTTTTTGCATGTCAAAAGAGTAGCGCAACATCATGACTGTTGACAAAATTGTGGCGATTGGATTGGCTTTGTTTTGACCCGCAATGTCTGGTGCGGAGCCGTGAATTGGCTCGTAAAGTGCGGATCTTATTCCGGTTTTTGGATTGATGTCTCCCAGCGATGCAGAAGGTAGCAACCCAATTGAACCAACTATTGCAGATGCCAAATCACTCAAAATGTCACCAAATGTATTCTCGCAAACAACAACATCAAACTCCGTTGGGCGCTTGACGAGCTCCATAGACATGGCGTCAATGTAGCTATAAGACAGCGCAACATCAGAATAATTTTTCGCTAATTCGGTGATTGTGTCTCTCCAAAGTTTCATGGTCACCAAGATGTTTGCCTTGTCAACGCAAATGACTTTTTTTCTGCGCTTTTGTGATAATTCAAAGGCAAGTTTTCCAACTCTTTCAATTTCACTTTTTTTGTAGCACATTGTGTTGAAACCGTATGGTTCGCCGTCTTTTTCAATAATTCCACGTGGCTCACCGAAGTAAAGTCCACCAATCAGTTCGCGGACAATCATCACATCCATGCCTTTGACATATTCGGGTTTTAGAGGCGATTTGTTGACTAAGTCAGGAAAAATCTTTGCAGGACGGATATTTGCATAAAGCCCCATGCCTTTTCTGATGCCGAGCAAACCGGCTTCTGGACGGTCTGAAATTGACAATTTGTCCCATTTGTATCCACCAACTGCGCCGAGCAACACCGCATCCGCCTCACGTGCCTTTGCAAGCGTTTCATCTGCCAATGGCTTGCCATATTTATCATACGCACAACCACCGATAAGGTCATATTCAAACTCAAAAAGTTGCTTGCCAACCTTCTTTTCGAGCGCCTTCAAGACATCAATAGCGGATGCCATAACCTCCGTCCCAATGCCGTCTCCAGGTAAAACCAAAACTTTGTAAGTCATAAACTAAAAATAAAATAAAACTAAATATAAAGTTGTAAAAAACAAACTAAATAATATGCAAGAGTTCAAATTTTTCAATCAACTTTATCTTTGTTAAAATCTCTCCAATAGTGTCAATCTGGTTGATGATTTTCATCTTTTTTCCTTCATCAATTTCAAAATGGAAAGTGCGTTCTCCGCATTTTATCTCCTGTTTTTCAAGATTTATTGTCAGCTTGTTGTTCTTTTTCTGCTGAATTTGCAGTATGTTTTCAAACCAATCAACAATATTTCCTTCTTGTTGATAATTTGAAATGTCGCAGTTAAAAACCTTTTTGATGTAAGCAGTCTCATCTTCCTTCAATACAACTGGCAAAATCAAATTTTCAAAGCAATTGTTGTAAAAAATATCCGCAAATCCTTCCGCTATGATGACTTTTATACCAAAATCTTTAAGCGCCCATGGTGCATGTTCACGTGATGAACCGCAGCCAAAATTATTTCCCGCAACCAGTATTTCTGCCTTGTCGTATGGTGTTTGGTTTAGCACAAAATCACTTTTTTTATTTCCATCTTTATCATATCGTCTCTCATAAAACAGATATTTCCCAAGCCCAATCCTTGTTGTTGTCTTCAAAAATTGTTTTGGAATTAGCATGTCCGTGTCAATGTTGTCAATGTCGACAACTGCAAAAATTCCTGTAAAATCTCCTTTAAAAATGTTTTTCTCTTTATTCATAAAATCAAAAAATTAAAAACAATTTTCTTCACTCCACTTTATAAAATCTAAATCAATTTTGCCAAAAACAGCAATAATTGTCGCAGTTCGCGGGCTACATAAATGCGTCCTTGATAAATAACCTTGTCTTCCTTCAAAATTACGATTTGAAGTTGAAGCACACCTTGCGTAAGGAGGCAATCTGTCTTCATTCATTCCAAGACACATAGAACAACCGGGGTTTCTCCATTCAAAACCTGCTTTGATAATTTTGTCGGCAATTCCTTCTCGTTCTGCCTGCATTTTTACAACATTTGAGCCGGGAACAACCAATGCTTGTTTGATTTTATTGCTTATTTTTGCACATTTTCCAGTATATTTTTCAATTTCATCGAGACATTTTGCTACTTCTCGTAAGTCTTCAATCCTTCCGTTAGTGCAAGAGCCAATAAATACATTTGAAAATTCAATATCTGCGATATTATATCCTGCTTTCAAACCCATATATTCCAATGCTTTTTGTTTGCTTTCATTTTGTGGAACTGGCACTTTATTATAAATTGAAATACTATCTTCTGGAGATGTTTCCCAGGTAATTTGTGGTTCTATATCTTCGCCGTTGAATGTAAATTCCTTGTCAAAAACAGCATCTTCATCTGTAAAAAACTGTTTCCAATACTCAACTTTTTCAGCGTAGAACTTGTCATTTTTCTCAAATTCTGCGGCCTTGTTGTAATCCTTGACAGAAATATTACAGTATTTTTTGTTCCTGAAATATTCAAAAACTTTTTCATCTGGTGCTATAATTCCGCTCCTCGCACCTGCTTCTATTGCCATATTACAAATTGTCATTCTACCCTCAACTGAAAGATTTTTTATCACATCACCAGTAAATTCAATAGTATAGCCAGTTCCACCTCTTGTTCCAATTTTTGATATGATGTATAAAATAACATCTTTCGCAAAAACATTTGGTTTTAACTTGCCGTTGATTGTAATTCTCATGTTTTTGTTCTTCTTGATTTTTAAAGTTTGAGTTGCAAAAACTTGTTCTACTTGTGAAGTTCCAATGCCAAATGCCAAAGCACCAAATGCTCCGTGAGTTGATGTATGGCTGTCTCCACAAACTATTGTGGTTGCTGGTTGTGCAAATCCAATTTCTGGTGCTACAATATGAACTATTCCATTGTTTTTCTCGCACATTGGATGATAATTCACAATGCCAAATTCCTTCACATTTTTGTCAAGCGTGCTGAGCTGATTGCGCGAGGTTTCATCATCAATTTTGTCAATACTTTCCTGCTTTTTTGTAGGTGTATTGTGGTCTGCCACGGCTATAACCTTGTTCGGACAACGAACATCAATACCACGAATTCGCAGTCCATCAAATGCCTGCGGGCTTGTCACTTCATGTATTAAATGCCTATCAATGTATAGTAAATACTCGCCCGTTTCTTTGTCAAAATCAACAATGTGAGCATCAAAAATTTTGTCGTATAACGTTTTTCCAATCATAAAAATTACTAAAAACCACAATCTTTAATCATTCTTTCAATATCCTCCTCAACAATAAATTTCTTTCTGCTGGCTATTTCCTTAAATTTGACGAAGATTTGATTTATTTGTTCTTCTGTAAATCTATATCCCATTTCTGCAATTTTTGTTCTTAACGCAGAACGCCCAGAAAGTTTACCAAGCACAATATTATTGATTGTTATACCAACATCTTTTGGGTCAATAATTTCATATGTGCTTTTATTTTTTAGCACACCATCTTGGTGAATTCCGCTTTCGTGAAGAAAAGCATTTTTGCCGACTATTGCCTTATTTGGCTGTATTGCAAACCCAGAAATATCGCGGATTGTATCGCTTATTTGTTTGATTTGTTTAGTATCAATGTTTGTGTCAAACCCAAGTTCTTTTCTATCCTTGAATGCCATCACAACCTCTTCCGTAGCGGTGTTGCCAGCTCTCTCACCAATGCCGTTGATGCAACATTCAATCTGCCTTGCGCCTCCAATCGCTCCTGAAATAGCATTCGCGGTGGCCATGCCAAGATCGTTATGACAATGTGTTGAGAAAATCACATTTGAAATGTCAATTTCCTTGCCGACTTTTTTGATGACATTCTCAAACATTTTTTGATATTCCTGCGGATAACAATAACCAACAGTATCAGGAAGATTTATAGTTGTTGCACCAGATTGAATAGCCGTCTTGACGCATTTTATTAAGTAGTCAATATTTGTCCTCGTGGCGTCCTCAGCAGACCATTCAATGTCATTGCACTTGCTTTTTGCATAACTAACACTATTTTTTATCATTTCAATAACCTCGTCTTGCGTTTTTTTGAGTTTATATTTTAAATGAATATCACTTGTAGCAATGAATGTATGAATTCGCTTTTTGTCTGCATCTTTAATTGCTTCATAGGCACAATCAATATCATTTTGTGTTGCTCTTGCTAAACTGCAAATTGTGCTATTTTTTACAACTTTGGAAATTTTTGTAATTGCTTCAAAATCGGCAGGAGAAGCAAATGCAAAACCTGCTTCAATGACATCAACTCCCATTTTTTCAAGTTGAACTGCAATATTAACTTTATCCTCAACGCTCATTGAAACACCCGGGCTCTGCTCGCCATCGCGCAGCGTTGTGTCAAATATAATAATATTATTCGTTTTCATAAATAAAATAAATTCAAGTTTTAAAGTTTATTTTGATTTTTTATTTAAAAAAACAATTTAACGACCCGAAAAATTGAAAGGATATCAAAAAACAGCAAAACAAAAAAGATTAACCTTTTTTATTTCGCAAGCACAATCGGGTATTTACAAAAAGTGTGAAACACATAGATATGTTCCTATGTAAAATAGTAAAAATAATTGTCAAACAGTTTTTTTTATTATTGCGCCGCCCGACGCCTTGCCCTCACGGTTTATATCTTGTTCTTCACTACGCCCATCGTACAAACCGGCTCTGCGCCTTCACAACAAAAAAAAGAGGACACAAAGTCCCCTTTTAAATTTTGAAATAATTCTTATTGACTACTTGACACTTAAATCCGATAAAACTTGTCAATAAGTTTGGTTTATGCAACTACTGATTTTTTAATTGTCAACTTTTTGCTTGCAAAAAAAAAAAAAACGATCAGCACGTTAAATTGATATGAAATATAAATTTGCGTTTGATTTGGGCTCTACTTCCTGTGGTTGGTCGGTTGTAAGAATTGATGATGAAAATAATGTAATTGGTTTTGAAGACATTGGAGTAAGAATTTTTCCAGATGGTAGAGATGCAAAATCAAAAGAACCATTGCAAGTTTCAAGGAGAAATGCGCGAGGTGCAAGAGTAAGAAATGACAGAATTTTACAAAGAAGGCACAAAATTATTGATTTATTGAAACAAAATGGAATGATTTACAACAACACGGATGAAAGAAAAAATCCTTATGAATTGAGAGCAAAAGCGGTTGATGAGAAGGTTTCACTTCCTGAACTTGGAAGAATTATGTATAATTTGTCATTGCGAAGAGGTTTTAAGAGCAATAGAAAAGAATTGCAAAAAGAAGGAGGTTGCAAAACTAAACAAGCAATGGAAAAATTAAAACAAGAATTAAACGGTCAAACTTTGGGGCAATATTTATGGGACAAAATGCAACAATTACAAGGAAAAGAAAAAATAAGATTTTCAAACCTATTTGATGGAAACAAGATTAAAGATGGCTCTGTTTATCCTTCAAGAGAGATGTATGAAGATGAGTTTGACCGCATTTGGCAAAAACAAGCAGAGTTTTATGATATTTTGAAAAATGAAGATTTGAAAAACTCCTTTCACAATGCAATTTTCTATCAAAGACCGCTCAAACCACAGCAAAGAGGTTTTTGTGAATTTGAAGATGGAGAGTTGAGAATTTATAAAGCACATCCGCTTTTTCAAAGATTTAGAGCATTGCAAACGATAAATCAAATTGAGGTTGACGATATGCCTTTAACAACGGAACAAAAACATATATTAAAACAAGTATTGTTAGAAAAATTTAAATATAATCCAGACGATGGTAGAAATGCTCTATTTAATAATAGTTCTACAAAAGAAATTTCTGTTAATAAAGATGGGACATTGAGTTTTTCAAAAATTAAAACAATTTTTGGTTTTCCAAAAAGTGCAAAAATAAATATAGAAAGTGAGAAGCGGAAAGACATTTATGCTGACAAAACATCTTATCTCTTGTCAAGACCACAATGTTTTGGCGAAAAATGGTTTGAAATTCCATTTGACGAGCAATGCAGTATTGTTGAAATACTAATTGGTAATACGGAAGATGAAGCGGTAAAACAATTTTTACAAGAGCATTACAATTTAGATGACGAACATTGTGAAAATATTATAAATGCAAACCTTGAATCAAGCACAGGTTCATTATCAAAAAAAGCGATTAAAAAGATTTTGCCATATCTTGAAGAAGGTTTGCTTTATAATGATGCTTGTAAAATGGCAGGTTATCATCATTCATATTTTGACGGAGATATAAAAATGCTTCAAGAATTACCATATTATGGCGATGTGCTGAAAAAATCTTGTGTTCAAGACAAAAACGGACAATATAGGATTACCAACATTTCAGTTCACGTTGCATTAAATCAGTTGAGATTGGTTGTGAATGAATTGATTAAGAAATATGGAAATCCTGACAGCGTTGCAGTTGAAATTGCAAGAGATTTGAAAATGGGGACAAAAGAGTTGTCAAAAGTAAATAAACAGCAAGAAAAAAATAAAAAGGAAAATGATAGGATTGTTGCAGAAATTCAAAAAAGAGTAGGTATTAAAAACCCTTCAAGAGAGGATATACAAAAATATAAAATGTGGGAAATGTTGGCAACAGATGAGACAAAAAGATGTTGTGTTTATAGTGGAAAACCAATTTCAATACACAATTTGTTTTCTCCACAAGTGCAAATAGAGCACATTTTACCATATTCACGGACATTTGATGACAGTATTTTTAATAAAACTTTATCTTACAGAGAGGCAAATGCATATAAAGGAAACAGAACACCATACGAGGCTTTTGGTGAAAGCAAAGATGATTATAATTGGAATGAAATAATGGAAAGAGTTAAAAACTTACCAAAAGCAACACAATGGAGATTTAACAAAAATGCAATGTCAAAAATTGAGGAATATTTAGAAAAATTTGGCTTAAACGATATGATTGCAAGACAACTTAATGACACAAGGTATATGTCAAGGTTGGCAGTAAAGTATTTGAAAAATATTTGTAAAAATGTAAATAATTGTTATGGTTTACCGGGTTCTCAAACTGCATTATTTAGAGAACAATGGGGCTTGAATGACTGGAAGGACAAGGAAAATGACGAGAAATACAGGGCATCACACATTCATCACGGAATTGATGCATTTGTTGTTGCTTGTATGACAAGAAGCCAACTGCAAACTATTGCAAGCAATGCTGATAAAATTGAAAGAAGTGGGGATTATGAAAATCAAAAAGCAGAAAGAAAAGCATTGTTTAAAAATTGCAATACTCCATTTGAAGGTTTTGATAGGGAAAAGTTTAATGAACTCTGCGACAAAATGCCAATTTCATTTAAACCAAAGTTAAAAAATCCAAAGCAAGAAAATTCAACGGTTGGTGCTTTACATAATGAAACGGCTTATAGTTTATTAGAGTTTGAAAAAGGATTGAATGGTGTTTTTGTGAAAAGAGAAGAGTTATCACAATTTGATGAAAAAAAGAAAAAACAAAAAGAAAATAATGAAGATGAGGTGGTAGAAGATAATGAGCAAAAAAATGAAGGAGAAAAGAAAAAAGATAATAAAAAGAAAAAAATTGATTTTATCAAAAGCGTTATTGACACACAAGCAGAACAACTGATAAAAGAATACGGTGAAACCGAAGAAGCATTTAACAAGTTTAAGGAATATTGTAATAAAAATGGAATAAAAAAGATTAGATGTAATAGTTTTGCTGATGTTTCAACTTATATTCCAGTTTTTAAGACAAAAGAGGAAAGGGATGAATATCACAAGGCATATGAAGATTGGTTTGTTTTTGAAGGAAGGTCGCCAGAAAATGAAACAAAAGAACAAAAAGAGGAAAGGTTGAAAAAAGAGCAAGAACTGCTTAAAATAGTGCAACAAAAGGCATTGAAGGCATACAAGTGGTTTGTTGGTGGAAATAATTTCCGTGCTGATGTTTATCAAATAAATTCAAAGGATAAACTTTATACAAAAGAGAGAGGCAAATGGCAAGTTGAGGTTTTGTCAAATTATATGGCAACATTAAATAAAGGACAGGCACTGTGGCGGAAGAAACATCCAACGGCAAGATTGGTTATGCGGTTGAAAATTGATGATATGGTGATGGGTGAGTTTGAAAAAGATGATGAAAAACTGCCAAAAGGAATTAAAGATTTGGTTTTGCACAGGTGCGAAAAACACAAGACAGACAAAGTTGAGATTTTGTTTAGGGTGAAAAAGATTGGTAGTAACGGAACTATTTATATTAGACCAGATTTTATAACAAAAGAAGAAGGAGACCAAAAAAGCATTGCTTTAACTGCAACTTCTGCTAAAAAATACAAAATCCGCAAAGTGTTTGTTTCACCCGCTGGAAAGTTAGTTGATAATGGTTTTAGTGATAAATGGAATGATACAAAATGTGATTGAAATATCAACTGATAACAAGGAGTTGACTGCATATCGTGGATTTTTGAGGATAAAGGAGCACGATGAGGTTTTGAAGGACATTCCATTTGACACAATCCACGCAATTTTTATCACTGCAAGAGGTGTAGTTTATACGAACAACCTACTTCAAGCGTTGTGTGAATACGGAATTCCGTTGATAATTCTTGGTAAAAACTTTATGCCAAGTGGCATTTTGACTTCGTTTGTAGGACAGCAAAAGCAAACAGAAATTCAACAAATACAGATTGAGAGTTCAAAACCACTTCAAAAACAACTCTGGGCTGAGATTGTGAAGGAAAAAATCAAAAATCAGTCAAGAGTGCTGGACTTGTTTGGCAAGGAGAATAAGATTAAAAATCTGTGGAACGATGTGCTATCTGGCGACACAAGCAATGTAGAAGGGCAGGCCGCGCGGTATTATTTTCATGCACTTTTTGAAGATGGGTTTGTCAGGAACACTGATAAAGGCGGAATAAACAGCTTTTTGAATTATGGTTATGCAATTATAAGGGCGTGCGTGGCGCGGTTTGTTGTGGCTGCGGGGCTCAATCCTTCGTTCGGAATTCAACATCACAACAAGCTCAATCCGTTCTGTCTTGTGGATGATTTGATGGAACCTTACAGGCCGCTGGTTGATGTGGTGGTTTATAAAATGTTTGATGGCAAGGATAATGAAAAACAGGAGCTGACACCAGAATTCAAGCGCGAGTTTGCGGAGCTGTTGCATAAGGAATTCAAAAATGGAAATGGCGATGGCGTGTCGGAGCTGATTACGATAATACAGAATGACATCTGGGCGTTTGTTAAGTCTTTGAAGGATAAAAAAAATAACTTTTCATTTAATAAAAATTTGTTTATAATTTAGCGTGCCGAATGGACAATATTTTAAAACGGAAGCGCTAAAATACATGTGGATGATGGTGATGTTTGACTTGCCTACTGATACTGCGCAGGAGAGGAAAAAAGCGGCCAAATTCAGGAAATTTCTGCTTGACGCGGGCTTTGAGATGTCGCAGTATTCTGTCTATTTGCGGTTCACTGGCACGTGCGAGAACTCGCAGAAATACGTCAAAATGGTGGAGCGCAACAACCCCGGCACGGGAGACATCAGCATTTTGTTTTTCACGGACTACCAATTTGGTGAGATAAAGCACTTGCATAAAAACAAACCAGCGGAGAAGTTGGCGGAAAAGCCACAACAATATACTTTGTTTTAACAAATTTTGAGAAAAAAATGAACTTTTTTACAAAAATCTAACAGCAAATTTGCCTATTTTTTTATTCCAAAAACGGCGCCCAGCCCCCTATTTTGGGGGCTTTTTCGGGTCACCTTATAAAACATCGGATTTAAAGGTCAAGTAGTAACTATACAAGGAGTTTTTGGAAATGTTTTTTTCTTATAAAACATCGGATTTAAAGGTCAAGTAGTAACAAAGGAGATGATATGGTATGTTATATTACTTATAAAACATCGGATTTAAAGGTCAAGTAGTAACTCTTCATCTAAAAGAGATGTTGGCGTATTCTTATA
>CAMNMI010000026.1 GCA_946544555.1 uncultured Rickettsiales bacterium | reverse complement strand
ATAGGCATCCACCGAAAGCACTAAATCAGGGCTCCAAGTGGCAATTTCTTTGGCTGTCAGATTGATTTTTGACACAATCCGCGGAATGCTTGTGAGGATGTCTCCGATACCTAAAACAGCTATTTGCTTGGGCGAAAACAGTGGTTTGATACCGAATTCAGCTGCGACATCATCATAAACCACGCCGCGCATTTCAATATCCTGCAAATTTGCGCCGTCCTTTTGTAGCCGTTCAAGCACCTGTTTTATTATGTTTGAGCCCGATTTTTCTGCGCAAACGAGGAACAATTTCATTGGCTTGACACTACACTAAAAATATAAATTTCAAGTTTTATGTGGTGCGGGCCCGAGGCCACGCCCTCGCCGTTTGTCATCTCCTCGCTCCCTGTCGGAGCTCCGCTCCTCCTCGCTCCTCCGACAAACGCGCTCCGCCCCTCGCACCACATCAATACACAACCTCCACCAACTTACTCACAATCTCCAAATCCCCACTTCCTTGCCTTATTATCTTCGCATTTTTTGTCCCAAGCGACAGGTCAATAATTGTGGAGTTAAAGTTGTTTTGTTGCACGTTTTCATCGTAGCAAATTCCGTCCACTGACTGCAAAATTGATGGCTCAATTTCATCTATACTTTTGGCTGTTTCATGCCCTGAAATATTGGCCGAAGTTGCTATCAATGGCTTGCCAACTTTGCTGACAATTTCAATGCAAAAATCACTTTTTGGCACTCTCAATCCGAGCGTTTTTACCTCTTCATTTTCAACCAATTTTGTGCCAAATGCTTGCGAAATAATTCTATTTGTAGTATTACTATTAGTAGTAATGTTTCTATATGTAGTATTACTATATGTAGAAATATTTGCCTTGAAAATCAATGTAAAATGTCCCGGAAAAACAGTGTTAAAAACCTCCTCCTGTCTTGCATCAATTTCCACATACTGCTTGGCCATATCAACACCGCTTACGAAGAGGCCAAAAGCAGGATGGTCTCTGTGTTTTATGTCAATAATTTTACGCGCCGCAAGCTCGTCATCAGCGCAACAAATTAGTCCAAAAACTGTGTCAGTTTGCACCAAAAAAACTTCTCCCGACAGCAACCTTTTTGCCACTGCGTCCGTGTCATTTTCAATTTTTTTACTTATGGAATTTTCCATGTTTGCGAGCGCTGTTTTGTCATGTCAAAAAAATATTTTTCAAGATTTACTTTTATTTTTTTCATGACACAAAAGCTTGTGAAATTCTCGTTTGTTGCCACTGAAAAAGCAAGATTGGACGCGTTTTTAACAACCAAATTGAACGGCGAATTTTCACGCGTTGAAGTGCAAAATTTCATCAAAAATGGTGGTGCAAAAGTCAATGAAAAAGTCATAAAAAAATGCAGTTTTGAAGTCAAAAATAGCGACCAAATTGACATTGAATGCGTGCCGAAAAATAGGGACACAAAACTGCAAGCCAAGGACATCAAAATTGACATAGTTTTTGAAAACAAAAACCTGATTGTAATCAATAAACAAGCGGGGTTGTCGGTGCATCCTGGCGCGGGAAATCGTGAAAATACGCTGGTGAATGGTCTGCTAAAACTTGTTGAAAATGGTCGGATAACACTCTCAAATGAACGCGGAGATGAGCGCCTTGGCATCGTCCATCGGCTTGACAAGGACACGAGTGGCCTGATGATTGTGGCAAAAAACAACAAATCGCACCGCCTGCTGGCCGAGTTGATAAAAAATCATGCGATAGACAGAAGGTATTTGGCGTTGTGCCATGGCGTGCCCGTGCCGCCTGTTGGGTGCGTTCAAAACCACATTTGTAGGGACAAAAAAAACATTGAGCGCATGAAAATTTGCCATGAAAATGACGATGGCGCCAAGCTTGCAATTACGCATTACAAGGTGCTGAAAGTGGTTTGCGGCGGAAAATATTCGCTGGTGGAATGCAGGTTGGAAACCGGGCGTACGCACCAAATTCGCCTGCATATGCAGAGCCTCAAACACCCGCTGGTTGGAGAGCAAATTTACACAAATTCTAACCTCAAAAAAGCTGATGCAATGCTTGGTTTTACTCGCCAAATGCTGCATAGTTATCACCTAAAATTCAATGATCCAATTAGCGGTGAACTTGTTGAAATTGAGAGGAGAAATTCTGAAATTGACGAGTTTGTTAACGGCAAATAATTCTATTAATAGTAATACTACATATAGAAATTCTACAAATAGTATTACTATTAACAGTATTACTATATGTAGAATTATTTGATATTCCAACAGTGATTGACTGGACCGTTTCCGTGGCCAATTTTTTGGTTATTCAAGATTGCATTATAGACATAATCTTTGGCATTTTTAACGCTTTGAACTATGTCAAAACCGAGCGCCAAGTTGCTCGCAATCGCGGAAGAAAGTGTGCATCCTGTGCCGTGAGTGTTTTTTGTATCTACTTTTTTGCCCTCAAACCAAGTGATTTTGCCGTCAAAATAGAGACAATCGCTGCATTCGCTGAAATGTCCGCCCTTCACTAAAACACACTTATTTTTCACAGTTTCGGCCAGTATTTTAGCACATTCTTCCATTTTGTCGCGGCTATCAATTCGCACAGATTTACCAGTTATTTTTTCAACTAAAACCACCGTTTCAGGAATGTTTGGAGTGATGATGTCGGCCACTGAAAACAAGTCATCAAGCATGCTCGTAACGGCTTCGGGACGCAGTAGACAGTCGGTCACTCCACCTTTTGCGGTGCAAACCATGACTGGGTCAATCACCACATTTTTCAGATTATATCGCTTGATTTTGGCGACTGCAACCTTGATTTTTTCTGCATCAAAAAGCGCTCCCGTCTTTGTCGCGTCAGGCATGATGTCGGTGCAACAACTGTCAATTTGAGTAGCTAAAAATGCTGGCGGAAGCTCGAAAACCTCTTGTATTCCAGTTGTATTTTGAGCAGTCAACATTGCAAACGCGGACATGCCATAAACGCCGTGCGCTGTCATTGTTTTGAGGTCTGCCTGCACGCCAGCGCCGCCACTGCAATCACTTCCTGCTATTGTTAGGACTGTTTTCATATCACCCAACAAAATACATCACTACAAGGCCAACGGCCAGCCAGAAGACAAATTCAAAAAACCACATCATAAGTTGATTATAATTTGCAATAGATTTTATGCTTGGGGTTTGATGTCAAGTTTTTTATGTCGCGCTGCCCGAGGCCACGCCCTCGCGGTTTTTCAACTCCTCGCTCAATCCGCCCTCGCTCCCGCTCAGACTCCGCTCGGAGTAAAAACTCGCTCCGCCCAGCGCAGCATACCCAGCTCCGCCCAGCGCAATACTAAATTTATTTTTGTATTTTATTTGCTTTTTTGGAGGTATCCAGCAAACTAAATACTTCTTTATATTTATCACAAGCATAAGAAAAATCCTGTGCTTGATAAGCTCTTTTACACATTCTCCACAAATTTACAAATGGTCTTTTTGCATTCCAACGATACCATTTTTGTGCGTCATGTCCGACTTTTTTGATTTCATCTTTACTGTCATTGTATAAATTGACAAAGTCGTTTAATTTTGTGCCAAGGGTTTTATTGTCGTCTTTCCACAAGTCCATCACTTGTATATATGCATTATTTAACACATTACTTGGCGTTATGCAAGCATGAATAATTCTTTTCTTACCGTCAATCTTCATTATGCCTCCACTGACACCAGTTTCGTTGATAATATTACTCAAAGCTGGTTGTTTGAGTAGCACTTTGAATTCTTCAACTTTCATGTCCTTCAATCTCAAATTCAAACCTTTTGGATATGGTCTCATGTTTCCAGTTGCAACATTTACCTCTCCCGCAAGTCCACCAACAAACAAATATGTTAGATATTGGTAAAGTTTCTTCCGTTTATCGCCTTGTATACTGTTATCAGTTTTAATTTGTGGTTGATCCTCATTAATCAGCATTTCATTTATATCATTATATTTTTTCTTCAATTCTGACAATTTCTTTAAAGCATTGGCAAAATCACCTAAGCTCAAACCTCCCTCTTCTGTTTTTTGTTCACTCATATTATAAAAAAACAGAAATATTATATTGCTGAATTATATTTTTGCAATTTTTTTCAACATTGCGACTGTCTCCCTAATATTTTTCTCCGCAAAAATTGCAGAAATCATGGCATATCCAGCAACACCTGTGCCGGCCAAAAGAGGAATTGTCTCAGCATTGGCGCCTCCAATCGCGCAGCATGGAATTTTCACGGTGCTTGTAATTTTCTTCATATCTTCAAATGACGCATTTTTGTAATCAAGTTTTGTTGCCGTCGCAAATGGAGTATCAATTCCGAGGTAGTCCGCGCCGTTTTTCTCGGCTTCAATGGCCTCTTCCAGAGTGTTTGCAGATATGCCAATGATTTTGTCCTTACCAAACTTTTGACGGATTTCTGCGATGCTCTGGCCAATCAAGTCCTCCTGTCCCAAATGCACTCCGTCAGCTCCACAAGCTATTGCAACCTCAACATTGTCGTTGATTATCAGAGGAATTTTATATCTGTCTGTTATCTTTTTGATGGATTTGGCCTCATCCAAAAATGCATCAAAATCTAACCATTTTTCGCGCAGTTGAATTATGGTTGCACCACCTAAAATTGCTTCTTCCACGGCCGTTTCAAGTGTATAACCATTTTGTGCCAACCATCTTCTGTCGGTAATGGCGTAGAGTTTGAGTTTGTCTGCAAGCATGCTTTGCTGTTTGATGAATGATTTTATAATCAATATTTTTGCTACTTGACAATTATTTTTGCAGTTTGATGGGTTGTGAGTATGTCAAGAAAGTGCAATTTAACTGGAACAAAAGCTCAAACAGGTAATAATGTTTCAAATTCAAACCGCAGGACGCGTAGGATTTTTGCCCCAAATTTGCAGAATGTGACATTGAAGAGTGATGTATTGAACCGTAGTTTTCAGATGAAAATTACAACTCGCACATTGAGGACAATTACAAAATATGGCTCATTGGATGAATATTTGCTCCACACAAAAGCAAAGAATTTAACAGAATTTGCTGCAAAATTGAAAGCAGAGTTGAAGAAAAATGACAGCGTCAAAGCAAAAATCAAAGCCGAAGCCGATGCACGAAAAGCCAAAAGAGTTATTAAACCATCTGCACGTAGCTTGGTTGTAAAAGCAAAAAGAGCACAAGCATAATTATTTATCACAAAAACCGTGAAGGCCTGGACGCAGGCGGCGCAACCTAATATTCTCTTTCATTACTTTTTGCCTGATAGAATGTTTTCTTGTCAGCTATTGATTGTTGGTTGACATTCTCCTTCTGCTGACTGTTTGGATAATGTTTGGTGAAAAATGCATCTTTTCTTTTTCTATTGTAATCAATATTTGAAATGGCTATATCAGCACGTTTATTCCGATAATCACTATCAATTTTCTTATCTATGCGCCCACGTTCAAGCTCAAGCCCAATGTTGCGTTCTTTGGTTGAAATTTGTGGAGAAACATGCCTGCCGCGCTCGTATTCTTGTACTCTGTTTAGTGCTTCGCGCTCTTGACGAAGACGCTCCAAATGACTGATTTCCAACTTCATTGCATGTAATGAAACGAGGAAGTTTCGCAAATCAATTGGCAATATATTGAGCGGAATGTCTCGTAAATCAAGCTGTGTGTGTAGGTCCTTTGAAAAGTCCCGAAATATCTTTGCAAGTAGGCGCATGATGTGTAGTCGCTCTTTCCGTGGAAGTTTTAATCCCATCAGCATGCCCGCAATTTTTTTTGACATTCCACGACAAAGTGTACAATCGCGGAACAGTTTGATTGCTTTTTTTCTGTCCTTTTTTAGTAGCTTTTGTAGCGCTCTGACACGTGCTTGTTGTTTTGGACCAAGACCTAAACAAAGGAACTTTTCTTGCTCTTCGGTGAGAGTAAAATAACTGTCAAAACCGAGTATATTTTGTCGTTTCACTTCCTTCTGTTTTTTATTAAACCAAGTCATTGCAAGTTGTCCTATTATAGGATTTTCATGTAAATAATCAAATGGCTATTTGCTTTTTCTGGTTAGTTGTCGCGTAAGGCCGCGCATTGTCTCATTGAATACACAAACCGTATCCTTACCATGACGCAGTGTGAATACTGATGAGATGCCTTCAACGGCTACATATTCATTAACGACACGGAAATTAACAAAGCTTTCAAATCCTTCTGCGTCAACTTTGAAGATTGCCGGTGTTATACCTCCCTTGTCGCGGAATTCAAAGTATGTCAATTTGCCATCATCAAAAACTTTGATTGGAGTAATGACATAATCTCCGCTGACTGTATAGTTGAAGTTGTAGTTTTCAGTTTTTGTTAAATCAATACCCTTATTTGTGACATATTGAATAATGGTATTATCCTCTCCTTCTTCACCAGAAGCACCACTGGTCCCAACCGAATTATATCTAAACCTTGTTACAAATGTCACATCCGGATCGAATGGCCCAGTTGCCGTTCTTGCGCGTAACTCAAAGAAATAAGTTCTTGCAGTTGTCATAACCGTCATTGTTGTCTCTGCATCTTCCGCAATAGGCATCAAAAACAATTTATTTTCTGCTCTTTTTATAGACCATGCATCAGGTTTTGGAAGATATATTGATGACAGTTGTTCATCGGCATTAAATTGGATATATGAAGGATGCATGTAAAAACCCTCATAATAATACACGCCATTTTTTTGGTATGTCCAATACTTAAATCGTCCATCAGAACCAGATCTTTGTGGTTTCATAACGACTGCATTTGCATGTATAATTATCTCTGCAAATATAACTACTGAAAGTATAATTAGCGTTGATATTTTCTTAAAAAGCATGCGTTTGATGTTTTTAATTTATTTCTTATTGTCAAGGTTGATGGATTGCACTGTCTGAGGCCACGTCCTCGCGGTCTGTATTTTGCTCCTTGCGTTGCTCCTCGTTTAAATTCGCTATGTGTTATGTAATTTTAACAAAACATCACTGAAATAAACATTGAAATTAATTTAAAAACCAATAAAATTATGATATGTACTCTGGCGAAACAGTACAAAAAACAAAGGAAGAGAAAAAATATGATGGTGGCGGCAAGTGGTACGTTGCACTAAAAAGCGTTGTAAGCGGTTTTAGTGTTGCAGGTGTAGTTTTTAGTATATTATCAGTATTGCCGTTTTCTATACCAATAATTGCAACAGCTTTGATTTCTGTAGCTGCAGGAACAGCGGTTGCAATACCATATGGTATTGCTAAAAACGCAAAAAGAAAAGAGAAAGAGTTAAAAAAAAATCGTTTGGATCAAGAGAAACACGAGCAAATTCAAGGAGAAATTCGTTGTATGTCTCAAAATACAAATCAACAACTTGCGCAACAGGTAAATAATTTAAAACAGCAAAATGAGAAATTGAAGCAAGATATTAGCAACAATCTTGATATTTTTGATCAAAAACAAGATAAAGACAATTCATTTTTAAGACACAAACTTCGTCAAATGCAAGAAAATCTTGAAGAGCAGATTTATGCAAGTCAAAGATCAACAATAAACAGCTCAAAAGCCCAGATGAATTTAGACACAAGGAAAAAAGTTCAAAAAAAAGGAAAACTTAATATTTAACTCCTCATTCCGAACCAGACACTAAACATCAATGTCAACATGCCGAGGACAGCAACTGCATTCCAGACAAACCCTTCCATAACTGTGCTAATTACCATTGCAAGAATTGGCATAATGAAGTTTATGTAAGTGCACTTGATGGCACCTTGTTTGGCGATAATGTAATATACTCCCAACAGCGCCAACAGTGACGCTGTAATAGCCAAGAATACCAAGTTTGCCATGTATTTTACATTCAACAGGTCGGTAGAAACTAGCCCGCTGACTGGACGAAGTATGAGGCCAAGCAACAGAAAAAATATTCCTGAAAAGATAAAGTTGTAGAGCATGAATGTCAATTTTGGCATATTGCGAAGGGATTTGCCTGACTTTTCATATACAATATTTCCAAAGGCAGCTGCAAATGTTGCAATGAACGAGAAGAATATACCAATCAATGTTTTTTTGACATCAACATCTCCTACCCAATTCAACTGCTGATTGCATAACATAAATATTCCAATAGCCCCAATAACACCACTCAACATGATTTTTTTGTTTAGTTTTCTCTTTTCAACACATGCGCCCATGATTTCCGCAACAAAAATCTGCATCAACATGACACACGGAATTAATCCTGATATGAGATATTTTGAGGCATAACTTGCAAGCCAGACATTCAACTGGCTTCCTGCAACCAGAACCGATGCAAGAAGTTCTGTCTTCATGATTTTTACTCTCTGCTTGAAGATTGGTATCAATGCAAGCGTGACGATGGATGCAATCATTAATCTGTAAAACATTGTGTATTCAAGTGGGATGCTGAAATTTGATACAACGGCGCATGAAATCCAACTTGTGCTTAAAAATACAACAGCACTTATCCAAGCAAGAACTAATAGCATGATATGCATATTACCATTAAATTATTTTAATTGTCAACATAAACGTATTGCGCTGCACGAAGCCACGCTATCGCGTTTTTAATCTTTTTGCTAAATTAGCAATCGCTCCTGCTTGACTTTGTTCTGATGGAGAAACCAAGTTCTGCGCCGCGCAACATTTTAATTTTTCTTCCTCTCTAACACCAAATGGCTTCTCACAAGCTCATCTTTGTTTGTCAACGCCGCCATAAGCGATAATTCTCCACACAAGACAACTGCTCCAATTATCGCTGCCATGCGCTTGCTTGCGCCATCTATTAATGCATCATTGCTACCAATACAACCGATTGTTTTGAGGTTTTCCCTGACAAAAGCCAAGTCCTTGCCATTTCCAACACATCCACAGATGATATTTGGCAAGTTGACAGAGAAATACAAATTGCCATCAGAATTGACATCGCAGTATGTAATTCCCTGCGAACCCTCTACTATATTAGCTACATCTTGTCCTAATGGAAGATAAAGTGCAGCCAACATGTTTGCATAATGCGCATTTGCTGAGCATACCGAGCCACCAAGCACCGAGCCAATAAGGTTCTTTTTGTTATTTAATTCAATCATTTTTTCAGGTGTAGTTTTTAGCAATTCAGTGCAACTTTGACGAGAGATTACAGCCTCCGCGACAACATGTTTTCCGCGCCCGCGAATAGAATTTATCGCACTGACCTTCTTGTCGCAGCAGGTATTTCCAGAGTTTGATATGTATTTCACAGCGCCACCGAAGTTTTCAACAGCCCATTTGGCGACCGCGTTTGTCGCGATTGTTGTCATGTTATGCCCTGCCGCCTCGCCTGTATAGTAGACAAACCGCGCATAAACCAAGTTTCCAACAACTTGACTTTCAACATTTAAAATCTTGCAGTGATGGCTGGTTGTAGCCACTATTTCCTGCAATTTTCCACTTGCGCATTGTTCCTCTAAGAACGCAGCAAGACGTTGAACTTCTATCACATTTTTGCACTGAAAAATCACACTTCTTGTCATGCAATCTGACAAAACCACCACGGATATTGGATGCATCTTTGACACCTTGACACCTCTTTTTATGCTTGCAAACAGCGGTGTTTCATATGTAGCAACTGGAAAACCTACCTGCTCGTTGCGCCCGAGATAATTGATATTTAAACCTTCAATGATGCGAGTGGGGATGGTTGTTTGGTTTTTGCAGTCCATGACTCTGTTTTTGGCGTTTTTTTTAAATTTCAACATTAAATTTCTACACTTAACATGTTATTGTTGAATACTTATTGTGTTCACTTCATGCTGTAAGTTATTAGTTGAGGGTTTATTTATGCTTGGTTTGATTTGGTTTGCCATTGAAATTAATACCGTGTCACCGCCAGGTTGTTGTAGTTCGTACCTTATTAATTTCTCGTTATCAAAATCTCCATGTACAATGGGATGGTAGTGCTCAAAAGGCGATCCGTTGTATGGATAGAAATCTTTGGCTATTTTTTGGACGCTATCTTTATTAGTAGACCTTATTTTATCAATAGCCTCATTTAGTAGCTTTTGTTTTCGGAAAGCATTTACGATATCACCTATTATGGGTATTTTACCTATGGCATTTGCGGCCTGGCTGCTGTTAGGTTGCTTTCTTATCTGGCATGTCGCATACTGTTTTTTACTCATATATGCATCATACAAATCTTGTATGTTGCCCTTGATTTTTTTCCATGCGCGGCTGAGTATGTTCCCTTTCCCTCGTCCCATGATTTTTTCATATAAGTCCTCTCTGAACGTGTCCTTGGCGCACGACCTCGATACGAGGTTTTCTCTTCCTCCGTTTTCTTCTTTTTCCAACTTTCTCTCTTGAAATTGGAATGTTCCATCCCGCAATACGACTATTGACGGGTCTAGCACACTTTGTTCTCCTTCGCTGTCCGCACTTACTATTCCCATTTCTACCCAATTATCAGTTATTGTGTACGCACACTGTCCGGTACGTGCATTTTCTTTCTTTCTTTTTCTGCAACGGTCAAAAATTCTTTTTATCTTTTTTCGCGCCAGTATCTTTTGTTCATCTGTATCGTCTTTGCCTATGTTATTCAACCATTCTCTTGCTTCATCAAGCTTTTCCTTGTCGGGCTTTTGTTGTTGTGGCTGAGTGGTAGTTTGCGGAGTGATAGTATTTGACATATATTTACCTATAAACCTTAGAAAACATAGCAAAAAAAAAAAAAACAAGTGGTTTTTTTGTTGCGCTGGGCGGAGCGGGTTT
>CAMNMI010000025.1 GCA_946544555.1 uncultured Rickettsiales bacterium | reverse complement strand
GCAGCCAAATGGCGAGGGCGTGGCCGCGGGCAGCGCAACACTAAAATGTAATACTTGATTTTCTGCGCAAGTGCGTTATAATGTCAGCTGTGCGTTTATGCTCTATCCAAAGCCAAAGATAATCTGTTATGATTTTGATGATACTCTGGTGGTAATGGAGCAGGTTTATATGGATGCATTGAATATTTTGTGCGAGAAATATCATATTCCACTACGAACAAAAAAAGACATGAAGGTGATAAACAAGAGCAAATTCACGACTGTATTGGCGGCGCTGTTTGGTGAGAAATTTGAGCCAGCAATCCATGCAGAATACGAATTTGGTTATAGCGCATGCTCACACAATTTGGTTTATCCGTTGTCCGGTGCGCTGGAATTTGTGCAATATGCTTATCACAATGGGGTTTATCAAGCAATCATAAGTAACAAGCCACGTCATATTGTCTTACCAGAAGTCAAACGGCTTGGTTTTGCGCCATACATACATGCCATTGTTGGAGCGCATGATGGCCACAAAAAGCCAGACAAGGAGATGTTTCAACTTGCACTTGATGAGATAAAAAGTGAATATGATATTGGTGAATTTGATGTCAATCCAAGCACAGTGTGGATGTTTGGGGACTCTTCATCGGATGCAATATTTGCAAAGAATATTAATGCAAAAATCTTTTTTGTAGATGACAAATGGCGTATTCCTCATGACATTCCAGACAACTTGATTGCTGACTTCACGGCATTTCAGGATATTCAGTTTGAGGAACACAAATTTTAGCACCCCAACATCTTCCTCATTTTATCCTTCTGTGCCTCTGCGCAGATATAGACATTTCCGTCTTTCTCAAATGCGGTGTAATCAATTCCTCCATTGACTGCAAGTGCTAAATTAGATGGCAAAGTCCATGGGGTTGTCGTCCAAGCAAGCATATAAGCATTCTGGCAATCAGGAAATGTCTTTTGGATAAAATCAGGGATTTTCTTCAAGCGGAATTTCAAATACACCGACTTGCTCTCATGCTGGCGATAGGCATTATCCATTTTGGTCTCAAAGTTGGAGACAGGCGTTTGGCACTTCCATGAGTATGGCATCACGCGGTAGTCCTCGTAAATGAGACCCTTCTTGTAGAGCTCACTAAACGCCCACATCACGCTCTCCATGTAAGGCGTTTCCATGGTTTTGTAACCACCGTCAAAGTCCACCCAGCGCCCTTGTTTGTTGACGTATTCTTTCCACTCGCTTGTATATCTCTGCACGTCCTCGCGACACAATTTGTTGAATTCTTCAATGCCATCAAAACCGTCAATCTGACTGCGATTGGTGTTTGGTTTTAGGTGCTTAATATCTTGCTTGCCGCCGGAGAACTTCTTCTTTTTGCCGTCCTCATCAATGATTTCAACCTCATTTTTTGTGAGTGTCTTCTCAACGCCCATTTCAGCAGGCAAACCGTGGCAGTCCCAGCCAAAGCGGCGCTCCACTTTTTCGCCTTTCATTGTGTGGTAGCGCGCATAAATATCCTTGATAAACCCAGTCAACAAGTGCCCGTAATGCGGCAAACCATTTGCAAATGGAGGTCCATCAAAGAAGACATACTCTTTATTGTCCTTATTCTTTTCCACAGAAGCATTGAACGTTGCCTCTTTCTCCCAGCTATTTCTGAGCTCCTCCTCCGTCTTTGCAAAATGCGTTTTGTCCGCCATTAACTCCAGCATTGACACGGTTTTTTATAGTCAAGGATTACTTCCAACTTTCCATTACCTTAATTATATTGCAACTGTATTTTATGTTTTAAGCTGTGAAGCGCATCGTCAAAATTGCTGAAGGTTTCCTCTGAAAAAGGATAGTATGATGTAAGTTTGCACATATCAGTATTATTATCAATCATAAAACATATTGCGCGATCATGAGGTTGATGATGCAAAACTACAGTTTATCAAAAGCAAACATATGGTCAAACAAAACAATCATGATGTTCCATTTGCATTTCCAAAAAAAATAATTATAATCAGGCATGCAATCACTGACTGCACTGAATTCATTTTTGCAACCATTTGAGGAATACTTTAATCGTGATGGTGTGACCGAAGTTACAATTAACAAGCCATGTGAGATATGGGTGGAGCAATACGGAGAACAAAAACCTTATCAAGTGCCAACATTGGATATGAAACATCTGCGCGGAATGGCATCACTGATTGCGCAGTCAACCGAGCAGATGGTTAATGAAGAACATCCGCTGCTTGGTGGAACGCTGCCAAATGGTTATCGTGTGCAGGTAGTAATTCCGCCAGCATGTGAACCAGGGCAGATTGCCTATTCAATACGTAAGCCATCAACATTGAAATGGACGCTTGATGATTATGAAAAAATGCACTGTTTTGATAACTGTTTGGTTGATGCCAGTGAGGATTTGAATGACCGCTTGTTGTACGAACTACTCTGTCAGCGGCGCCTGAAAGAGTTTTTGCAATATACTGTCCTATTCAAGAAAAATACAATCTGTGCTGGTGGTACATCAACCGGTAAGACAACATTTACGAATGCCGTGCTACGTGCAATTCCGCGAACGGAGCGCCTAATCACCATTGAAGATGCCCGAGAAATTGACTTGTCACGTCATCCAAATCATCTGCATTTGATATGTTCCAAAGGAGGACAGGGACGTGCAAATGTGACCGCTCAGGACTTGGTTGAGGTTTGTCTTCGTATGAGACCAGAGCGCATAATCGTGGGAGAGATACGTGGAGCAGAGGCATTTAGTTTCTTGCGTGCAATCAACACAGGTCACCCGGGGTCAATATCAACAGTCCACGCTGACACACCTGCAATGGCAAAGCAGCAGCTAAAAATGATGGTTATGCAGGCAGGTTTAGGTATGCCACCAAGTGAGGTTATTGACTATATTAATGCAGTCGTGGAAGTTATTGTGCAGCTAAAACGTGGTGAAAAAGGTGTGCGTTTCATCAGTGAGATTTACTTCAAACACAAGCAGCGCTTTGATGAGTTGAAGGCCCAAGGCAAGCTTGAACCAGTTGACTTAGAAAAGGGGCTTGAACCATATCGTGATTTGGTATCAATCAAGTTGCCAGATTTGAATAAGGCGAAAATTGGCTAATATTAATGTCGTGCGCCAGTCCACGCTATTGCAGTTTGACATCGCTATACTCCTCATCGCTGTGCTTGGTAGCAAAACCAGCTTCGCGCGCCGCGCAACTAAAACCTTACCGGCAATTCAAACTGCTTAATATCAATAAACTGCTTTGTTAGCGTATTTGACAAAACTACAATTTTTTGCATGTTGTCGCTTGTTGTGCCAATTTTTTGCAACCGTGATATGAAATAATATATTATCTTTTCCAGAAGTGAAATCTTCAAAATACGTGGTAAGGTCTTGAAATTATTATCCACAACTGTCCACAAATTGTTTATTGCTTGCTTGATTTTGTTTGAAATTACACCAATATTTTCACCATTAATTTCACTATAAGTTGACAAAAAGTCAGCAATTTTGCAAACGTTTAAACTAATCAAAATGTTTGCAAATGCAACGGAATTCTCGCTCATGTCGGCATAAATACTTATCTCATCAGCAGTTAGCTCATCATGTTGTTGAGATAAAATTTTGCGACAGTTGCCACTGGATAATGTCAATTTTTCTTCATTGCAGCGTGAATAAATTGTATCCAATAACGTTGAAATTTTGTGGTTTATAATGAAGAAAAATGTGTTCTTTGTCGGTTCTTCAAGGGACTTCAACAGCGCATTTACACCATTGGCATTGACAGAATTTATGTCATCAATTAGGACAAATTTATAACCATAAGTTGATTTTAGCGACAAAAAACTATCAAGCAACTCCCTGACCTTTTCTACACTGATTTCCTTCCCATCAGAAGATTGCAGAATAAAAACATCTGGGTGTCTATTTTCCTGCAATAACTGCAAATTTGCTTGCCTCATGTCCTCATTTTGTGCTTTTGACAAAATCATCTGGCAAATCAACCAATAGGCAAAAGTGGCCTTTCCTATTCCAAATGAGCCACTTAACATCGTTGCGTGGTGAAGTTTATCATCTTGAAATTGCTGTAAAATTCTCTCTCCAATCGCATCAAAAGAGTTAATTTGCTTTATTTCTCGTAGTTCCTTGCTAATTTCTTGCTTATCCTCAACCAACTTGACTTTTGGTTCTTTTGTTGATTTTTTTTTAGCTTTGTCTTCTGAATCAGCGCTCTCAGTAGGTTGTTCTCCAAAAAGAAAAGACATGACATTTGAATATCAAGAAAAGTATTTTATTTTCAAGGTGGTTTTTGTGTAAAAAACTGTGGGGGAGGGGGTGGTCTTTTCAAAAAAAACTTGAAAAATATATTATGAAAAATAGCTCATTTTTTGAACCTGTTTCATGGGATTTATAAAAAATCTGTTCAATCCGAGGTGGATATTTGACATATTGCAGTCAGGTTCAAATGATTTTAAAACCTTGTGTCAGAAAATAAAGGCCTGGATCTATTTTGATTTACAGACAATAATAGTTTTTGGAATATGTTTTCTTTTTAAATGCATGGCCCCAAGTGAAGGAGAAGGTAAATGCATTGGTTCTTATGATAATGGAATTGATAATGTCTATACTTTGAAGGCTTCATCAATAACGACAGCCGGCGGAAGCGATATAAATGAGGGCATATACAAGGGAGTTGGACAAAGTATGCCATGGATTGATACAGGGTTTGAGACGACTGGTGAACAGCTAATTGTTTATGCAAATGGTGATTATTTTCCGTGGGGCAAAGCAGCGACAGAAAGAACAACAACATATCATCCTGTAACAACAAAGGTTGGTGATACTGATGAATGGGAAACAACATTGCAACTTAGCGAAGATTATCAAGAATGCGAACTGAATACTGATACACAATATACACAATATGACGCCCAAATTGTAAGAGAATATTACGAAAATCATTTAAACAAGTACACGGACGTTAATCCGAACAATAAAGGTGGTGGTTTTGCACAAGTGTTATTAGATGGCTCTGTTTCAGCTACACATATACAAGCGGATTGTATTAATCACAACAACTGCAATGTTAATCCTGCTGGTGATCAAAATCCGATCGGATGTGTTTTACGTAGAGGCGCAGGAATATACATGAAGTTTGGTGAAAATATGCCTTTTGGATATCATATAATCAACCATGATATTCCACAGTTAAGACAAGTATGCAATGATGGATGTAAGTGTGATTATCAGAGAGTTACTAATACAGTAACGGGAAAACAGGAATGGAAAAAAAACTGCGATCCAAGCTGTGTATGTGAATACAAATACATCAATCTTGGTTCAAACGCCATTAAGACAATAAGAATACCTTTTACATTGCCAATTATGTTTTACAGGAGGGAAGGTATGGAAGAGGATATTAGGGATACACAAGAAGAAGTTAATGGTAAATTAATTGATCATAAACTATATGATGGTAGAGACCCGAAATATGAATTTACAATACTTGATGCATACGGTTCTGGACGTTGTCCTGCAACAATTTCAAATCCAAAATTGCAGGAAATAAATGGGCAATGTTATGAGAGCGTCACGAGAACGATGACGGCCAGTGAGATAGCCAATTATTCTTGTAAAAAAGAAACTGTAAATGATGAGAAACATCCTGACGAATTTTGTCCACCACCAAAAGGACAAAGGATTTACGTCAAGTTCGCTGATACATTCTATGAGGATGATGAAGGAAGTGTTGATTTGATTTTTGCATCTGGTGCAAAAAACTTAAGTCCAAAATTCAAATACGAAATAAATGGTTTCAAGCTTTCTTGGATACAGTATATTCCATATAAATTGGTTGCACCTTTTTGGGGAGATCAGACAAAAGAGGACAAGCCATCCGAATTGCTGGATTATAAGATTTATTCTGATAAAATTGAAATTACTAATAAAAATGGAGACCCCATTTATCCAACTACATACAACAAATCGCATTTTGTGAAAACAACAAGATTTGGTGATAGAGGAATAAGACTTTGTGGTAATGCTATAACATCAAATGGAGAGTGTAAGATACCATCAACAAATGTATTGATTACGCAGTTTCAGAATGTAGATGGTTATAATCATACAATTACATTTAAACCGGTAAATTCAAGTGTATCTCTTAGTGATATAGATCATGATGAAATTGAACCAAACATAGATACATGGTTGATTAAAATAGATAGGCTAAATGAAGGGCTTTTCTTTAAGATTCGTGATGCAATTTTGGTAAATCCATTCTTTACATTTGCAAAAATTTTCTTTGCTTTGTGGTTTGTTTTTTCATTTGGAATTGGATTTTTAAATAAAACAAAAATGCTTGTTCTTCCAACATATACAAAGGATTGGAAGCACTTTTTGATTTTAATGTGGGCTACTGATCCAGACAATTATGCATTAATAGACGATTTGCTGTGGCCTGCATTGTTTAGATATGCAGAGAAGTTTGCTGCTGGTATATTAGAAATAGGAACAACGATCTATGGGTCGTCTTTGCATTATGAAAATCCATTTGAGTTTTTTGATGAGAGCATACAAATGATGACATCAAAACAGTTGATATACAAAATTTCATCACTTGCAAACGATATAGTATATTGGCCAGTTTATCTTGGTTGGTTGCCGCTTCTTGGAACTGGTATTATAAGGTATATCAAGACGGTTGTAAGCTGGATATGGTCGTTATTTTTGGTTTTGATGGATTTAGGACAAATTATCATGTTATTTCCATTTTATGCAATAATAAGTTTTTTCAAATCGCATGAAGGAGTTTTCAAAAAGACCTTGATAAGGATATTACACTCTTTTACTCATCTTGCGTTTGAAATGGGCTTTTTCTGTCTATTAATGGGTTTTGTTTATAAGGCATTTCTTGAAGCCATAGATGTAAATATTTGCTGGCGTGTAAAATATTCATTCAAGCTATTTTGGATATTCCCAACTACACAACTTTATGCATGGGTAATTGATGGGATAAACAGTGTTTTTGCGGCATATAAGGAAATTTTTGGCGGCCTGTTGCTCGGAGTGTTAAAATTTTTCTTTTTATCGTTTATAACAGATTGGGGTTCAAAAATAGCAAAAATTGCTGCTGATACATTGATGCCTGATAATATGGCAAGAAGTATTGGACATTTTGATGATGAAATCGGCAAGCCACTTGGTCAAATGTTTAGTTCTACAATGGGCGCGATTGGAGATAAAGTTGATCTGAATAACAATGGCAAAAATGGGAAAGGTGGTGATGGTAAAAATAAAAAAGGAGATTGGAAAGGTGGTGATGTTCTATATGGAAATGGTGAAAGTGTTCCACGTTCAAATAATATACCAGAAAACGATGAGTTGCTGCAAGAAAATAATATACCGATGAATGAAAATATGCAACAACCATCTAATACAAATATACAACAACCGGTAGGAAATGCTGGTATGAAATTATCTGGCGGTGGAGCAATGCCAAGTAGACAAGGCGGTTCTGGTGGAACTGGAAATGCTGGAAAAGGTCAAAGCATTCCAACTGGCGATACTGGTGGAAATATTGGTAAAACATCAGGGTCATCACGGCCGATGAATGCAAATGGTAGTTCTGTTGAAAGAGGCCAAATGTCGCAAGGCGGTGTTGCTAAACCCGGTGTGGAAAGAGTTGAAGCCGTCATTCCTGATGGCGGAGTATCTGCAAGTAAAGGTAAAAGTAAAATACAAAGTCATAAAAAAGAAAGCGTACTTAAACAACATGATGCTAAAAGAAAAGCAAAGGCAAAAGAAGATGTGCAAAAGGAACTTAAAAATAAATTAAAAGGACAACCACAGCCAAAGAATGGTACAAAAGGTGGTATAGATAACAGTCGTCAACAGTTAACTGGAAGTAATTCAAAACCAATGGAGAATACAATAGCCATGCAGGCCAATGAGCGCATAAGAAAAATGGAAAGAGTTAGTAAAATAAATGAAAAAGATAGACAAATAAATGTTATACAAGAAGGAGGTGGAACGAAAACTATTGAAAAAAATACTTATATTCACGAAAGTAATGCTGGGAGCCAAGGAATTAATGTGAACAATAATAATGTTAAACCACAGGCAAACGTTATTATTAATGGTAAATCTGTTCCAATTGGTACCAAAGTGCAAATTGGAAATGTAGTAATTGATACTGGTAAAGTAATGAAACAAGTGCAACAAGTGCAACAAGTAAATCAAGCGGTAACGAAAGCTATTGCTCAACAAGGCGTAGGTAAGTTTAATAAAACTCAATTAGAACAAGCTATTAGGCAAAATTTGAGTACACAAATGCAACAAAATGTAAATCAAGAGATGCGAAAGAATACTGATAATCAGGCAAAGGTAAATAATGACAGCATGAATAAATTGAAAGGCGATTTTGAAGTCTATAAGTCAGGTAAGATAAGTGAAAAACAATTTTCTAAAAGTATGAATAAGATACACGATGAAATACTGCTTGAAAAACGCACTCCAATAGAGAACATGCCAGAAGGAAGAGTGAAGGCAAATGAATTGAAACAGTTAAGTCGTGAAGAAGGAATTAGGGATATAGAAAAAGGGCTTGCAGAAGGCAGCATATCATTGGATAAGGCAAATAATGGATTAAGTAAAATGTTAAAAGAAGAAAAAATAGATAATATCAAAGAACAAATCAGCACAATGCCAGAAGGCGATTTAAAAACTAAACTTATACAAGATGTCCAGCGAATGGAGGAGAAGATGGATTTATCAGATAAATTATCAAAAGGCGAAATAAACAAGGAGCAATATGATAACGAAATATCAAAAATAAACACAAAAGAACACGCACAATTTAAAGAATTTGTTAATAATTTACCAGAAGGACAAAATAAGGAAGCGTTTAAAGAAGTAATTGAAAACACAGAACAGCTCAATAAAATAGAACAAAATTTACAAGACGGGAAGATTACTTTTGAAGAAGCCGATGATAGAATGAAACAAATAGAAGAAAAAATAAATTCCAGCATAAGTGAGTGGCAGTCAAATGACCTATCCCAACCTTCTGAAACTCCACCACAACAAATATCTGAAAGTAATTCTAATGCCGACAATATAAGCGTAACCATCAATGGACAGAAGTATGATATTCCAGTGGATAATAATTATGGCGAGAACGGAAATTACAATTTCAGTCCTGAAATTATTGTAAACAACAATGAAGTCAAAGTTGATAGACAAGTTATTCAGCCGGTAGAAAATATTCAAGAACCACAACCGAATGTTGCTGAAAATAAAAATTATGTTGAAGTTTTAAACGAAGTTCATGAGGCTGCCATTCCATCAGAACAACTTAAAACAAATGTAACGCAACCTGAGATGCAAACAATCAGAACTAATGATAATGTTGTAATACCAAATGAACAAGAACAATTTAAAACAGAACCAGCTCAAACACCAAATTTTGTAGAACAATCTCAAATTACTAATACAGTTCAACAACCTGAACAATTTGTAGAGGCACAAACAATTCAACAACAACAAGATGTGAGTTATACATACAACGGAAATAATGATAAAATTGTGATAAGTAATACAATGCCAGAGTCTCAACCAGAACCAGCTAAAATACCAAATTTTGTAGAACAATCACAACAACCAGAACAAACTATTAACATTGAAGCAACTACAACAAACAATGCTGAAGCAGTTCCAGAGCAGTCTAACACACAACCAGCTCAAACACCAAATTTTGTAGAACAACAACAAGAGATCCAACAATCTTCAACCACTGATACAATACAACCGCAGCAATCGCATGAAACAAACAATGTGGAGATTGATCCAAATGTAAGTATCACATTGAACGGAGAGACATATAAAGTTGATAATTATAATGCTGTCGAACCTGATGGTTCTATAAATATATCCCCTAATATTAGTGTTGAAAATGGCATAGTCACCGTTGATGGACAACAAATGCAACCCGCATCACAAACTCTTGAAACACCAAATTTTGTAGAACACTTCCAAACTGTTGAAACTCCACAACAATCAAATGTTGAAATACAACAATCGCAACCAGAACAACCTGTTAATGTTGAGATAAACACAACGAATTATGTTGAAGTGCCTCAACAAGTTCAAGAACAAGTTTTAGAGACGCAACCAGTTCAGATTGTAGAAATATCAAATCATGTTGAAGTACAGCAAACAAGTTCAGAAATTCAGAATACAGAGCAATTTCCAGAACCTACACAATCACAGATTAACCATGAGACAGTTCAACAACCGGTTAGTGAACTATCAGGACACGAATATCAATCACAAACACATATTAATGAGGCGACACTTAAACAACCTGAAATCCCTGCAACAACAGAAAACAAGCCAGTTCAAGAGACAGTCGTTGCGACACAGAATACAATTCCAACAGATAACAGCGGATTAAACTATGTTGAAGATCAACAGCCAGTTCAAGAACAAGTTAAGATTACAGAGCCACTTCCACAACCTGAAATCTCTTTATCGCAATCAACGGAACCGATTGCAGAGACACAGCCAGTTCAAGAACAAGTTTTAGAGGCGCAACCAATTCAACAACAACAAGATGTTGAAATACCACAATCACAACAACCAGAACAAACTATTAACATTGAAACAACTACAACAAAAAATGTTGAAGCAGTTTCAGAGCAGCCTAACACACAACCAGCTCAAACACCAAATTTTGTAGAACAACAACAAGAACCAGAACCAGTTCAACTGCCTGAACAAGTTGT
>CAMNMI010000024.1 GCA_946544555.1 uncultured Rickettsiales bacterium | reverse complement strand
GTAGAGTTCCAGCTTCCCAAGCTGGCTACGCGGGTCCGATTCCCGTCACCCGCTCGTGCAATTTTTTACAATACTTTTCCTAAATACTCACCGGTCACGCTTGCAGGATTGTCCCTGACCTCTTCCGGAGTGCCAGCAGCTACAATGTATCCACCAAGTTTGCCGCCTTTTGGACCAATGTCAACTACATAATCTGCTGTCTTGATGACATCCAAATTATGCTCTATCACAACAACCGTATTTCCGTAGTCAACCAGCGTGTGGAGCACCTGCAACAGCCGTTTGATGTCGCAACTGTGAAGTCCTGTCGTTGGCTCGTCAAGGATGTAAAGTGTGTTTCCAGTGGCCTTGCGAGAGAGCTCCTTTGCTAATCTGATACGCTGCGCCTCACCACCTGACAATGTCATTGCTGACTGTCCCAGTTTGATGTAGTCCAGTCCAACATTGTAGAGCGATGCCAGTTTTTCCTTGATTGGAACGATGTCGTTGAATAAATCCAGTGCCTCACGGACTGACATGTCAAGTACCTCGTCTATTGAATAGCCGCGATATTTCACTTCAAGTGTCTCTTGGTTGTATCTGCGACCATTGCAGACAGGGCATTTGACGTAGACATCTGGCAGGAAGTGCATCTCAATTTGCACCACGCCATCACCTTGGCAGTTTTCACAGCGTCCACCCTTGACATTGAACGAGAAGCGGTTTGATTTGTATCCACGACCGATTGAAAGCGGTTGTGAGGCATACAAGTCCCTTATCATTGTGAACAGTCCTGTATAAGTTGCTGGGCTTGAACGTGGCGTTCTACCGATTGGATCTTGATCTATTTTTATGACTTTATCAATATTTTCAAGGCCTTTGAGCTCACTAAATTTGCCCGGCCGCACATGTGAGCGCGTAATTTGCTGGGCTATGGCTGCATACAAAGTGTCAAGAATTAAGGTTGATTTTCCTCCTCCGCTGACGCCCGCGATTGCAATAAACATGCCAAGTGGCAGTGTTAAGTCCACATTTTTCAAGTTGTTCTCGCAGCATCCTGTGATAGTGATGCAGTTGTTTTTTCCATATCTGCGGCGGGCTTTTGGTACTTCAATTTTCATGGCGCCAGAGAGAAACATTCCTGTCATTCCGCTTTTTGATTTCATCACTTCTTCCGGAGTGCCCGCAGAGATAACTTCTCCACCGTATTTACCTGCGCCCGGGCCGATGTCAATGAGGTAATCCGCGGCACGCATTGTCTCCTCATCATGCTCTATCACAATGACCGAATTTCCTAAGTCGCGCAGCTGTTTTAGTGTGTTTATCAGTTTGTGATTATCTGACTGATGCAACCCGATTGATGGCTCGTCAAGGACATAAATAACCCCACAGAGCCCGCTTCCTAACTGGGTTGAAAGCCGAATGCGTTGTGCCTCACCGCCTGACAAAGTGTTAGCCGAGCGCAGTAAAGTTAGATAATCCAATCCGACATTTGCCAAGAAACCAAGACGCCGTGTTATCTCTTTTATGGCCTGCTCCGCAATTTCATTTTCGCTTTGCGTCAGCTTTTTTGGCAGTTCCGCAAACCACTCTTGCAGGTCGCAAACCGGCATGTCGCACAACTCACCAATGTTTTTATCGCATATTTTCACCTGCAACACCTCTTTTTTTAGACGATAACCACCACAAACATGGCAACGCGTCAGTGTTTGATATTTCTCGCACTCCTCTAAAATCAGTGGGTCTTCATCAGCATTTTGCATTTTCGCGGTGAGCTCTCCGACAACGCCCGTGAACTGGATTTTTACCCTCTCTGAGCGCATGTTTTCTTCAAAATTGACATCCAAAAGCTCATCCTCTATGCCATACAACAACACCTTTCTGACATCCTCTGGCAGCTGTTCGTAAGGCGTGTTGACGGAGAAATTATACTTCTTTGACAGTGCAAAAATTATCTGATTATGGTAGCGCGGATTGTCATGTTGCCATGGTTCAATCGCGCCGTCTGCAAGTGAGAGCGATGCATCTGGCACAATCAAATCTTCCTTGAAAAACACCTCTGTTCCAAGCCCATGACAAGCGGGACAAGCACCAAATGGACTATTGAACGAGAAAAATTTCGTATTTATCTCATCAATCGTAAAGCTTGACACAGGACAGGCATATTTTGTGGTAAAAACCAGTTGCTCCTTCTCATGTGCAGTAATATTCTCATTCAATACAAACCCATCATCAGAGCCAACGGACTTCGCACCAAGTTCAACAATGTCAGCAATCACAACACTTTCAGATACCTTCAAACACTTTTCCACCGCATCAAAAATGCGCGTTCCCATGTTTTGTTTCATTATTATTCTGTCCACAACAATCTCAATCGTGTGCTCTGTTTCACTGTCCAAAACAGGGATACTATCGGTCAAACCGTAGAATTTTCCATCAATCTTCGCCTTATCAAATCCTTGTTTTTTCAGATGTAAAAGTTCGGTTGCAAATGTGCCTTTTTGTCCTCTAATTACTGGTGCCAGCAATCTCAATTTTGTCCCAAGTGGAAGTAATGAAAGCAGTGCTATTATCTCCTGTTTTGAGTGCTTAAACAGCTGCTTGCCTGTCTTTGGAGAATAAACTTTACCAATGCGCGCAAACAAAAGACGGATAAAATCATATATTTCAGTGGTCGTTCCAACCGTTGAGCGCGGATTGCGGGATGTTGTCTTTTGGTCTATGGCCACTGCCGGAGCCAGCCCAGTGATTTTTTCAACATCCGGCTTTGCCTGCGAGCCCATGAAATAGCGCGCATAATTTGACAAACTCTCCACGTATCTCCGCTGGCCTTCCCTGTAAATTGTATCAAACGCCAAAGACGACTTTCCACTGCCACTTGGACCAGTAATTACCACAAATTTGTTCTTCGGGATACGAATATTTATGTTCTTCAAATTGTTCTCGCAAGCACCCGTAATATCAATAAATTCAAGGTAATCTTTGCTCTTCAAATCACTGTCAGCTTTGCACGACATATTGGCTTGATGCCATCATGTAAACACGCTTTTTTTATTGTAAAGTGGAGGGTGAAAAATTATTTCACCGGCTCCATAACCTTAATCAAATCACATCCATACTGCGTGTTTGTGCTGGTGTTGTAAAGCGCGTGTTCAATATCATTTCCAGCGGCGTCGTAGCAATATTGCTTCATCTTTTCAGCATTTGTCTCACGAATTCCTTTTGCAGGAACAATTCCCATAAGGTTTCCTGTTGTTGGACGACCATCATCAATTTTAGCATCTAATTCAGAGGCTAATTTAGAGCTCAAAGCAGATGTGAAAGTGTTTGCAGCACGTGCCCATTGACCGCCGCCCTGTCTTGACCAAATCAATCCATAAAACAGCATTATATTCTTATCTAACAACCTATTGACAAAATAATTCTCACCGGTCATTGGAAGGCCTATTAGATATAATGCGGCATTTTTTTTCTGAAAAGCATAAATTCTTAAATAGACATTTCTATCATAAGTGGCAGCATAATAGTCGCTTCGCCAGCCATTTTCACGGAATAATTTGTAGACAAAATTTCCATTTTTCTCATTCATACTTCCCGGCAAGTGTGGTCTAAAATTTTCGTCACCATCAATTAATCCAGCCCTCCAAAGGTGATTGAAGATTGCTACCTGCGTCCAAACACTTGAAACAAGACGAGCATTTACTGATACATCAGGAGCAAAATAATGGCACCAAGTTGGAACATCAAAGTTATACGTCCAAGCACCAGTACCATTCTGACACGCCGTATCTGTTCTTGCACAAGCTGGTCCTTGGAATGTAGAATGTTTTATGCAAACCTTGTAAGGCAACGAGCTTGGAACATAGCGATACGTATCATAAAACTGATGAAAAGCTTTCTCATAGTAATCAAATTCAAATATGATACGTTGTATCTTAGCACGATCAACAATTTGACGACCAACTAATAAAGAACCAACAAGTAAAGATAAAATCAAAAGAACGATTGATAATTCAATCAAAGTAAAAGATTTTTTAAGAGATGATGATAAAGAACTTAAACTACTCTCTCTCTCTCTCTCTCTCTCTCGAAGAGAACGTCTTAAGTGATGAAATTTTCATATAAAAACAAGTTTTAACATGGAGAGTATAGATATTGGAAGATAAATGTCAAGAGGTGTTGCGCGCGGGCGCGCTCTGTGATGTATAATACTTGATTTTTTTATAATTTATTTTTATGACTAAAAATAAAACTTGTAATTTAAAAAATGATTGTGAAAAAGTGAAAGTGGCTAATAATAGCGCTTATTTTATCAAAAAGTTTGAAGAAAACAATTATTCACAAAGTGTAATTGAAGCAGTAATCAATGCAATACAGGCACATGCTACAAATATAAATGTTGGCACATATAGTGCATTATATGACGAACAAGGTCTTAGATATGAAAACAAACTTGCGACAGAGTGTGATACAATTTGCGGGTTTAAAATTGAAGACAACGGCGATGGACTTACAGAAGAAAATTGTAAAGCAATTACAGAATGGAACTGTGATCATAAAGAAGGTATTGGTTGCGAAGGTGTTGGAAGAGCGAATTATTTAAAAACTTTTAATCAAACAACGATTATTAGTTTTGTTGATGGTAAAAAGAAAAGTTTAAATTTTACAGCAACTTCGGAATACAAAGACATTATAACAACAAATATAAAACCGGAAGATGTTGAAAAATATGAGTTAGAAAAAGATGAAGGTGAAAAAAATAAAAATAAAACCATTTTAGCACTAAATGGAATTAAACAGAATATCAAAAATAGAGATTTAACTTATAAGAAAGACCAGTTATTTAAAATAATTTATGATAAAGTAAAATTATTTTTATTTTTAAATAATGATAAAGACATAACAATAAACATTGATGGTAAAACTATAAAAACAGATGATGTAAAGTTTGAAGAACCACTAAAATTTACAATTAAAAAAGAAGAAGAAACAAAAGCATTTACATTATGGTATAGCATCAAACAATCAACAAAAACAGATTTTGAAACACACATTTGCTACAATAAATTCAGTGTTGGTAAAATGACAACCAAACCATTATCACTTGATGAAGACGAATTTAAAGTTGAAAAGCATGAAATAATATTGGTATTGGAAGGTGATGATATAAAAGAAGGGGAAAATGTGAAATATAAAAATTTCATAGCAGAAAGATTAACAAACAACCATGGATTAAGAAGAGAAGAAAACGGTGATTTATTTAATGGTTATGTTTCTTGGCAGGATTTAAGAATGGAAGTTGAAAAGCAATTAAATTTACTATACAGAAAAGTTTTTCCTAAAAGGACAAAAGAATTGTACAAACGACAATCTTCAAATAAAAGAAAATATTTGTGGTTATCTGATTATTTTACTGATGTATATACTACTCCGCAACAAGCATTAAAAGAATTTTCAAATAGACAAATTGAAGTTTTTAACACCGATAATAATAAATTAAAAAGCGAAGATATAAATTATTGGATGAATAATAGTTTAACCTGCTATATTAAATGGAGACAGAAAATAATTGATAAATTAGTATCAAAAATAAATGATAAAGAAACATTAGAAGCGGAAATTCATAATCTTATTTGTAAAAAAGGAAGAATTGGCACAGACTTTGAACCACTCAAGCTTGAAGACAACAATATATGGTTACTTGATGACAAATTTATGTCTTATAATTATGTTGCAAGTGAGCAAACGATTACAAATATAACAGAAACTATCGGAACTAAAATTGAAAGTGGTAAAAAACCTGATATTGTTATTTACAAACGAGCTGGAAAAATTCCAAAAGCCCTAATTATTGAATTCAAACGTCCAAATATTGACTGTTGGGATGCAGGAAAGTCAATAGACAAATGCGGATTTTATGCAAAACAATTATCAAAGAGTGGGATAAAGGAAATATACTGTTATGCTATTGTCAATATAGACAGTGATGCGAGAGACATTTTAGAAACAAGAAAGTTTATTAAACTGTTTTCAACTGATGAAACTGAAATTTGGCAAGGTGATTTTGGTGGTATAAATGCATTTATTCAAATTATTTCTCCTACAACTTTTGCAAAAGATGCTGAAAATCGCAATCAAACATTTATAAACATAATTAAAAAATCAAAAGATTTGTTATAAATTAACAAACCTTTCAAAGCAAACTTTCTTATTTCTTATATCCACAATTCCATATTGCAAATTGCTATTCAAAACTTCATTAAATACGTCAATTTACTTTTCATTGATTGAAAATATTCAACATAATTATCCAAATATTTTGTAGTCACACCATTAAATTTTTACATATTTCAAGAAAATATTCATTTTTTATCAAAAAATATTTTTTGATTTAAATTTTAAATAAATTTATGACATATATTAATATTATCAATTTTGATTTTAGTAAAAAGATCCAAACTAATAAATGTGATATTGAAAAAAGTAAAGTTTGGAGAAATGGGTTTGTGCAAATTTTTGGAATGTTATTGTTAATTGTATTTTGTATCTTAAAGTATTAATTCGTTTGCTTCAAAAAGAACGTTTCATCTGCCTCCACTATGCTACCAAACTTGTTATTCCCATCATCATTTATGTTTGATAAAACTTTTAGAATTTTGTGTCTCCAATAAAAAGATGTTTGTAATTTAATTTTTCCATTCATCTTTTCAACAATTTTTCTCAAACTTAATCCTTGACTAAATAACTCAATATATTCTTGCTAAACTTGAATATCTTTTTTAGAATGACAGAATATAGTATTTGTTCTTATTGAATAGTTTTTATTACAATTATGACATTTGAATTGCTGATGTTTACCATGCAGAAAGCCATTTTTGCATATCTTGTTTGAACCACGATGAAGGCAGTGATGATTGTTATTTAGTTGTAAATACACTTTATCTATTTTTAATTTATCATTTTATAGAACAAGAATTATAAAAGTCAGGTCATTTTTATAACAGAGCACGCAACCATAACCCCCTCTTGACATTTATCTTCCACTCACTATACTCTCAAAGTTAGAACTTGTTTTTTTTTATGAAAATTTCACAATTTAACTCGCGCAGCGAGAGAGAGAGAGAGAGAGAGTAGTTTAAGAACTTCATCATCTCTTATATTTAAAAAATCTTTTACTCTTATAGAGTTATCTATTGTTCTTCTTATATTATCACTTCTTGTTGGTTCTCTTTTAGTTGGAAGACAGATTGTTGATAGAGCTAAGATACAACGTATCATATTTGAGTTTGATTACTATGAGAAAGCTTTTCATCAGTTTTATGATATGTATAGGGTGGTGCCGGGACCATTTGATTACAAAACTTGTTTAAAATATGGAGTTTTTAAAGGATGTGTTGCCAATGATGACGGACCTTGTGGTTATGGAAACTTATCGCATGAAACTTTTTGTAATAGATTAAAAAACAATACGTCAGGAGGTTTTGGAAATACAGGAAGCTCAACCATGACAAGCGGAAATATTAACGGTAGTAGAAAATTTCTGAACCCGTCAATAGAGGGAAGTTATTACAACAGTATGGGATTTTTGTCCCTGGTAGGAATGATAGAACAGAAAGTTCCTCTTTTCTTAGATTATTCAAACGCATCTGTTAATAATAGAAAAAATCAGATGTATGGATTATGGTATTATGCAAAAAATTACAGACAACGATTTAATCTATTTGCAACAGCTTCTTTTGACAATCATGTCAATGTAGGATTTCACGGTTTTGGTAATATTCTTAATGGTCAACAGGAATATAAAAGAAACTTTAAGTTCTGGGCGGTTGAAGAAAGCGGTGCATATGAAACTGATGATCTCTTATGGAGAAATGCCGTGCATAATCATAATACAATGATCATGTTTGGTAATCAAAGTTGTGCCTCAGAGAGAAATTGTAATTTTTATGGATGTAGCCCATTTTGCAAAAAATCAACCGGTGCTTTGAGTGCAAAAATGTCATCAGAATTGGATGCCAAAATAGATGATGGTCGCCCAGGGAGTGGAAAACTGTTAGCATATAAAGCTGATTATGCAAGATCAAAAGATAAACTTGACGATGCGGAAATGCAACGCATTTGCTATGACAAATTGCCATCACAAGTTAGCAAAGCAATTTATCATAATTCAACAAATATGTTATACGGCTGCAATATCATCAAAGTAATGGATGACATAAAATGATGATATACATTTTTTTAGAATTAAAGTTTCTAAAAATAGCTTATTAAACAGGTCGGTCTTATCTGAAAAGGTAAGGCCGATTTTTTTATGTTGCGCTGCCCGAGGCCACGACCTCGCCATTTGGCTGCGCCTCGTTCCTCGTCGGCCAAATGCGCTCCGCGCTGGCGTAATACACATCAAAACCCTTTCATCAGCGTATCTTCATTATCCTTCTTAACATCCCCATAGACGGCCAAAGTTGGAACACCAGAAAGAACTTCAAGCATAGTATCCATAATCTCCTTTTTTGTCAGATTTTTCACAATCTGCATGGTTTCTTCGGTTGTAATAATTCTATTGTAAGTCATCAAGTCAGCAATCATCTTGCCAACGCGAACGGTTGATTTCTCGTTCCCCATTGAAATACCTGCCTCATATTGATTGATTGCACGGCTCATCTCGTCATCGTTGATGTATTTCGTGATTGTCATCATTTCGTCCTTCAATGCAGGAACGAATTCATGGATTTTGTCAGGTGAGAACCCAGCATTTACGCAGAACAGCGAGACATCAGGTGTGTTCTCGGTATATGAGTGGACGTAATAAACCAGTCCTCTTTTTTCACGGATTTCTTGGAACAAACGTGATGACATTCCGGCTCCCAAAATCATGGAACCAACCTTCATGGCATACCACTTTTTTAGGTCTGCATCAGAGATATTTTTGAAGCCATTGACTGCACCTTTATATCCAAGTGTGAACTTGATTTGCTCTAAGTCGCCCTTGAATTTCACCTCCTTGCCGCCTGTATAAACCACGCTTTCTGGCGTGTAATCCTTGTTCTTGATTGAGTGCTTGCCAAAGTATTTCTCGGCCAAGTCCTTGATTTTGCGCTCCTCAACATTGCCGCAAATACCGATAATCATCTCACTGGTTTTGTAGTTCTTTAAGCGATAGTTCACAAAGTCATCACGTGTAAAACGCTTGATGTTCTCCGCTGTGCCAATGATTGTCCTCCCAAATGCAGTATCACCAAATGCTTTGAGGTAAAACAAATCCTCATTTACGCTTGATGGATCGTCCTCATACATTGCCTTTTCCTGCAAGATGACACCACGTTCTTTTTCAATTTCCTCCTGTGGATATGACGAGCAAAACAGCATGTCCGACAATATGTCAAATATCATTTCAACATCCTTTTTTAGTGCCTTGATGTAGTATTGTGTATATTCCTTTGATGTGAATGCATTGGTTATTCCTCCGACATTGTCAACTGCCTCCGAGATTTGCTTATATGTCCTTGTCTCCGTTCCTTTAAATGCCATGTGCTCCAAAAAGTGGGAAATACCACCTTCTTCTCTCAATTCGTTTTGACTTCCGACAGGCACAGCAACTTGCACTATGACGCTGTCAACTTCGTTCATTTTGTCATAAGCCAACGTCATTCCGTTTGAAATTTTGGAGAGTTTTACATCTTTTTTCATATCGCTACATTTGAATAAATAGGATAGGAATTTTATTTTCAAGGAGGAGTTGTTGGAAAGAAATGTTTGATGATATATTTTAGTAATATTTAATATCTTCAATTGGTAAATATTTATTTTAGAAAGTAAATATTGCCCAAAGCGCGGAGCGCGTTTGTCCGTAGCACAAAGTGCGGAGGGATACAAACCGCGAGGGCGTGGCCTCGGGCGGCGCAATACCACTCTTGACATTTCCATTTTCTCTCTTATACTCTCTTTGTTAAAACTTGTTTTTTTTATGAAAATTTCACAATTTAACTCGCGCAGCGAGAGAGAGAGAGAGAGAGAGAGTAGTTTAAGAACTTCATCATCTCTTAAATTTAAAAAATCTTTTACACTTATAGAACTTTCTATTGTATTATTAATATTATCTTTACTTGTTGGTTCACTTCTTGTTGGTCGTCAAATTGTTGATCGTGCTAAGATACAGAAAATTCTTTTTGAGCTTGACTATTACGAAAAGAATTTTCATATGTTCTATGATACATACAGAACGGTTGTTGGTCATTTGACAAAGAGCACATGCAATAAATACAATAAATTTAATGCACTAGGGTGCAACTTTTGTAATTATATCCCCGATACAGTGAAAACAAGCAAATTGCTTGAAACCGATGTGAATTTTCCTGTTTATACTCTTTATACTTCTGAATATCTTATTGAGTTTGGAAATATTAAAAAAACAGAATACACTGGATGCGGAGGAACATCATCAATGGATGAAAAAACTAATGCAATGACCTGCACGTGTAGAAGTTGTTGCTTTCGAGATAGTGTAAGACAATTTCCAACCAGAAAGATGACAGAAACCGCTCCTGGTTTGAGATACGGAAACCTTGTCGCAAGCTTTGACCAGCAAACTGATGTAAGATTTAGTGGGTTCAATTTCAAAAAACAAATGAACACCATGGGACAATATGTAACAAACATGTTTAACCAATCAAATAAAATTACAAATAAAACTTTGCCACATGAGTTTGACAATGCAAATTTCCGATCATATTTGGATATGCATAATACGGTATATTTTGACAAATCTAGAGATATTGCAGCAACAGCTGGTGGTGAGAAAAATTTGTCATCTTTCTCTGCCAAAATGGCTTCCGAACTTGACGCCAAAGTTGACGATGGTAGACCAGGCAGTGGAAAAATTCTTGCTTTAAAAGGTGGTGCAGCGCACAATGCTGGAACAACCGAAGCCCAGCACAAATCTGTTTGCTATGACCAAATGGCCAACGATGTTGATAAAGGCATTTATGAGAGCTCAACAAACTTAAAATACGGCTGCAATATCATCAAAGTAATGGAAGATGTGAAGTGAA
>CAMNMI010000023.1 GCA_946544555.1 uncultured Rickettsiales bacterium | reverse complement strand
GAAGTTATACGGGCCAAAACCTGTATCCAGGGTTCGAATCCCTGCTTCACCGCCAGAGGGTTATGCAGAGATATAAGGCCATCATTGAATACGATGGAAGCAATTATCATGGCATGCAGAAGCAGAAAAATGCAAGTTTGCCCACTATTCAAGCTGCTTTGGAAGGTGCAATTTCACAGTTTGCAAACACAAAAATTGAGATTGATTACAGTGGACGAACCGACGCAGGAGTGCATGCGCTCGGGCAAATAATTCACTTTGATTTGGCTTGCGAGAGGACAGAAAAACAGGTTCTACGTGGCATAAATTTTTACCTAATCAAGAGTGGAATTTTTGATATTGTCGTAAAAAAAGTTGAGAAGGTTGCAGACAATTTTCATGCCAGATTTTCAGCAAAAAGCAGGTTATATCTCTACCGCGTTTTGAATAGCGAGGTAGCTTCTCCATTGCTTGCAAACAGGGTATTTTTTTATCCATACAAACTTGACATTGAAAAAATGCTTGTGGCCGCCGCGTTGTTGGTTGGTAAAAAGATGGATTTTGCATCATTTTGTAGTGCAGAAAGTGTTGAAAACGTCAACACAATGAAAACAATTATGTCAATAGAAATCTGGCGTGAGTGCGAACAGGTAGTATTTAAATACGAAGCAAAATCGTTTCTACACAACATGATTAGAATAATGACTGGGGTACTGTTGGAGGTTGGCCAAGGAAGGTTGCAACCAGCGGACGTGTTAACAATTTTAGCTGCCAAAAAAAGACCTGATAAATGTGAGACGGCGCCATCATGTGGGCTCTATTTCTTAGAGACAAAATACTAATTATTCAATCTCAGTTTTGTCGTTATCGCCGTTTGTCTTTGTTGCAAGCTCTTTATCCAATTCATGCACTGATTTTGGCCTGATAACCGCAAGTGTGTCAATATTTGGATTAGCATTTGGTTTAATGCAAATTTTTCCATTTACAATTTTTACAAAGCCAATATCTATACCGCGCGGAACAAGATTGTTTTCACCGGATGTAATTATCAAATCATTATCTTCTGGCTTATTCTTGCTGTTTAAAGTATCAAAAATTAGCTTGCATTTTTCATCGCCATTTGCTGATACAATACCGTAAATACCGCTGGTTATAGCAAATGCTGGTGCAGAAAATTTTACATCATTTAGCAACTGTATTTTTACATTTTTTGAATTCACAGCCACTATTCTCCCAACTAAAGACATTGATTTGTCAACCACAATATCGTTTTTGAAAACCTCATTATTCGTCTCAGCAAAAAGATAATGTATGCTCTGAACGTCATACAAATATACCGGCTCAAGTATCGCGACAGCAGAAAAATTTGGCTTTAACGCCGTATAAATGTTGTCATATTTCTGCAAATAGAGATTTTTTTTCATCATGTCAGTAAATTTCTGATATTCAACATTGTCTTTGTTTTCACTATTAAAAATTTGTTTTCTAAAATTACCAAAAAAAGAGGAAAAATAATGCACAAAATCAAAATTGTAGCCAGTTTTTTGGAGCAAAAGCAGAAATAAACACAAAAAAATTATGCATGCATAATGAATTTTACTATTGTTTGCAATATATCTCTTCACATTTTGGATGTATAACTATATTTTTTATTGTAAAATGTTTTTTTTTTGATAAAATAAGTTGTCTTTTATAATTGAAATATGCATACATTTAAGAAACATATGCAGCGAATATACAGGTTTTTGGCGATAATAATACTGATTTTGTTGCCACTTTTACTACTCTGCATTGGACTAACCGTTGTGCATTTTTATGGAGAAAAAAATGGAACTTACATTAAAGCTATTCCTGTTGTGGAGAAAATAAAAACAAAACTTGCACACAACAAAGTTGTCATAAAGCCAGAGGATTACAATGAAATTACATTGAAAAAGACAACTCCTGTTTATATTGTCCAACAACCAGTCGTCCAGCCAGTAGTTCAAAGGGTTTCATCGCAAGACAAAGTTGTTTTGGTTGTGATGAAAAATCAGCGGCAACAAAAGAAAAGAATTGTTGCAACGCCAAAGAAGAAAGTTGTTGCAAAAAAAGCTATAAAAGTTAATAAAAAAGTTGAACAAAAGGAAGTGAACGTGACAAGAGGCAGTATTAGTATTGAAAAGGAGGTAAAACAAGAGGTTGTGCCCGAAACCGTTTTTGTGAAAGATACAACAATCAAGGAGATTGTCAAAGAAGAGCCTGTGGAAATTGTTAAGGAAGTCAAACCAGAACCGGTTCCTGTGCAAAGAGAAGTAAAAAAGAAAAAATTGGTCAGAAAAGCGCCTGTTGAAGAGGTTGTTGAAAAAAAGCCATGCACAACTTGTAAGAAAAAACAGAATGTTGAAACAACGATTCTAATTGAGACAGATGGTGATTACGAAATTGTAGAACAGCCAAGAGTCGTTGATAGCGTCGTGGTTCCAGCTGGCAGCGAACAGAAAGTTGTAGAGACAGTTAAGAGAGTTGTGAGTTAGTGTGTGTTGCGCGGCGCGGAGCGCGTTTGTGCGAGGAGCAACGCGAGGAGCGAAATACAACCGCGAGGGCGTGGCCTCGGGCGGCGCAACAGAAAATCTAATGCTTGATACCATTTAGGAAATCTTTGAGCGGCATTGGTTTTTTACCCTCTTTTTGTAGGATTTTTGGCACAATTACACCATCTTTTAAATAAATTTTTCCATCCATTTTATCAAAACCAATGTCATGATTGATTTTTGATTGTAATAATTCTGCTTGTAGAATTTTCACACGCTGTTCTTCAAATATAAAGTAGCATCCTCCACACAAATTGAATGCACGAATTTTGTTGTAAATTGTTCTCGCCGGCAGCGTAAAATCAAGCAACAACTCACTTTTTTCAATCTTGTTAGCGTATATCATTCCTTCTTCGGTTTGTTGTTCAAATTTTATATCACAATTTATTGTTCTTTTTATCACATCAATCATCATCTGTGCACCAATTTTAGATACTTCCGGAATGATTTCACTGGCATGTTTGTCTTTGATAATATATTTTTTTCTCACCGCAACATCGCCCGTATCAAGGCCAACATCAACGCGCATAATGCAAATGTCAATCTCATCCTCGCCTGCTTCAATAGCCCTCTCCAATGGCGCAGCACCACGATATTTAGGCAAAGACGATGGATGCAAATTCAATATTTCATGCTTTGGTAAGTCAATAATTTCTTTTGTGATGATTTTTCCATAGGCAACAACCACAATGAAATCAAGCTCCATTTTGCCTAAAATTTCCAGCAATTCTTGATTTTTTTTTAGTGTTTTTGGCTCAAAAATATTCTCCGCAGAATAACCATTTTTCAGTGCATACTCCTTGACAATATTGTCTTGCAACTTCTTTCCACGGTTCTTTTCGGCTGGTGGCATCGTGATTATTGCTTTCAAGTTTATATCCTCATCATGCAGTAATAACCCCAAAGTTCCCAGTGAAAATGTGCTTGAACCAAAGAATGCAATGTTAATTTTTGACATATCTTATGGTAAAAAAAAAAAATATTTTACAAGATAAAAAAAAACAATATAATATGTAAGTGCAACCACAGAATATTCAACAGATAAAACAAGTAATTATTGAAAATAACTATACGAGCGTGCATAAACGTCTGCTTCCAGATGAAGGTGTAAGAATATGTAAGCAGCCATTTCAAATAGGCGACAAAGACGTTCATGCTTTATCAGATATTGAAGGATATAATATTGAATTTTTAAAATTTTTAAAACAACTTGGTCTTGTTGAATATCAAGAATCTCGGCCGGCAAATCTAAATGGATGGAAAAAATGTTTATCTTTAAAAAAAGGTTTTGTAGAAAATAATGAATTTCCTGTCTATTACAAGTTCAACGAAGAAGCTTGCAAAAAATTCAATGACGTAATAGTTTTATGTGGTGATTATGTAAGAAATACGAGAAACACATCGGAAGGTGTCGTTAACATTTTAGAAGAATTAAATAATAGATTGAATAATGGAAGAAAAGAGGAACACAAAAGGCTTTATTTAATTGCTGGAAATCATGATATTTACGATTTTCTTGAAGAAGAAAGGAGTCAGCACGATTTAAAAAGAAGAATATTGAATTTAGGTCTCTATCCACAGTTATTGTTGGTAAATGGTGATAACAATAAATTTGTGTTTCAGCATACAAATTTTCCATACAAAGAGCGCGATAATTACATTGTTAACAAAAAAATTGATGCGAATAAAGCATATAATTTGCTTGAAAGTAATATACAATTTGATAGGCCAACTCTTGTACAAGACAATGGTTTTTTTAATTTGAGATATGTTGCCAATAAAGATGATGGATTTGATTATCAAGATTTAAATGGTAATCAACAACAAAATAGGGAAATTTATTCAGACGGTGGATTGGGGTATGATGTTAAAGTTGTTGGGCATGATACCAATTTTGCAGGACGTGGTTTAAGACCAAATGGTGGTATTATTTTGAATGTCAATTTGAACAACAAAGAAATAAAACCATGGAAAACGTTAGTTTGCGGCGAAAAGAAAACATTAAATGATGAAATTCCACCAATAAAACCGTTCATTCAAGATAAAAAAAATACAGAATATCCAAAAGTGATAACTTTTGGCATCAATAACTCTTACACAAAAAATATTTTTGAAAAGGCAGTTTCGTTTTTCTGTAAAGAAAAAAAAGAAATCTCAAAAAAAGATGTAAAAATAAAATTTTATAGTTTAAATCAATACAATTCATTTAAGGATAAACTAAACGAGCTAAATAATGCAAGTAGGTAAAATTATTCACTGAATTTTCTCTTATTTTCTCTTCTTTCATCCTTTTTTTTGATGTATTCTCGTTTGTCATACTGTTTTTTTCCACTCACAAGTGCAAGTTCAAGTTTGATGTATCCGCGCTTGTTGGTATAGCATTTGCTAACGACAATAGTATATCCATCGCGCTTGATTGTAGTTGACATCCTGATGACTTCTGACTTTTTTAGTAGCAACCGCCTTGGTCTGCATGGGTCGTAATCATTGTCTTTGTATGCCTGTTCGTATTTTGGGATATTCCAGTTTAGCAGAAATGCCTCATGACCCTTGATTGAGACATAACAACCATTGATGCTGACGGAGTTTTTGCGAATGCTTTTAACCTCTGCACCAGTGAGTGAGATTCCTGCATCAACCGTTTCATGGACGTTGTAATCAAAGTGTAGGCGCCTATTTAGTATCAGCATTTTTGTTTTCTATCTGTTCTTTTTCTGCCTGTTTTTCCTCCACAATTTTGTTGGTGATGTTCCGCCGCGCGACATTTTTGTAATATAGGAATATCCCGTAAAAACCGATTGGCGACATGATGATGTAGAAGAAAATTACGTCTATAAAATTGGTGTCTTTGAAGTAAAATGCAAGCAACAACATTGCCACGGCAAGACACGAAATTCCGCTGTTGATGAGTAGTATTTTACTCATATATTGCGCACGCGTGAAGAGTAGCAAGTGGATCATTACGACTGCTCCGATGTATGTGCAAATCACCCAAATCATAGTTTTTCTTTTGGCAAACCAGTTATAACAATTTTGTCTTCTAATTCCTTTTTCTCATCGCTTCCGCGCATCTTTTTAAGAAGTTTCGTAATCTCATTATTATTCTTGAATTCAAGGTCTTTTCTATTCAGAGCGTGGATTAAAAAATTGTCGCCTTCAATTGCAATCACAAACGTTCCCGGGGTCATGGTTATCAAGTTTGCAAATAGGACTTTCTCTTGGTCGTTGAGCTTTGAAACATTCATTGTGATTGTTCCCGGATCAATATTGAGTTTCTCAGAGTATATTATTTTCACCATTTGCAGAGTTGAAACCACAACATCTCGCAGCAGGATAAATACATATTTGAAAAAGCCCAGTCGTACGACATATGAGTTTGGCGAGATGATGCTTCCAACTATACACAATACAAATGTTGCAATGATTGAAACAATCCCGCACTTCACCAAAAAGGGGTCTTTACTGCCTGAAAACAGAGCCCAAAGCAAGCATATCAGGGCGAATATTTTTAGATATGAAAAAAGATTTGACAATACTTTTACTCCTTCACTTGCTGTGTTTTTTTTACTATTTAAATACGCCTTTTTGATAAGCATCGACGGATCATTAAATCATTTTTTATTTTCATCAATTTTACTAAACTGACCAAAAATATTCAAATTGTTATCCTCAATTTTGGCAATCGCAGAGCCATCAATTTTGACCTTCTCATTTTTTCCATCATCACATGAGAGCTCTACCACGGTATCCTGAACCTCAAAAATAATGTTGCAGTGATTTGGCAAAACGCAAACTTCACCATATTTTTTTGTATTCATTTTTACTTGTTTGCAGCTAAATCTGAGTTCCTTATCAAATGGACTATTTGCAAAAATTGTTGTTATCAACATAATAATTCACGCTCTTCAAAACAATATAAAAGTCAAGGTTTTGTTGCGCTGAGCAGAGCAAGTTTTTTTCTCCAAACAAGTCCGAGCATGAATGAGTGTATAGATAGCGAGAAAACGAAAAATCGTGAGAGCTTGGCCTCGGATAGTGCAACAAACAAATTCTTGATAATTACATTTTAGATTTTAGCAAGTCAATAATGCCAAGCGACAAAGACATGTTGAAAATATCATTCATAAAAAGGCGCATGACGCTATTAAAATGGTTTCAAGCTGGCTGCATTGGTGTGTTGACATGCAAACTTTTTAAGCTGCAAATCCTTGACAACTTTCGATACAAAAAACTATCAAACAGAAACTCGCAGAGAGCTGTATTCTTGCTGCCAAAACGAGGAATAATCTATGACAGAAATGGAACTGTAATCGCTGACAATATCACAAGCACAAAATTGGTCTACTACAAAACTGGCGATAACTACATGAATGATATCAAAAAGGCATATGCAACGCTCAAAAAGCAACCACATAACTATGAAGCAATATTAAAACGTCTTGATAGAGGTATAAAAAGAGCACCAAAACAGAAGTTCGTGCTGGCAAGAAATCTATCCCGCGAAGATATCATAAGGACAAAATTCAATCTTGTTTATCTAAACGGTGTGGATGTGGAAAAATATAACATCCGCCACTATCCATTTGGCAAGGCAACATCATGTTTGGTGGGTCATGTTATAAAACCACAGAATGTTGATGATGCTTTTTTACAACTTAACAACGACCACCGTGTCGGTTCAATGGGTTTGGAGAAAATATTTGAGAAAAATCTCAGTGGTAAGATTGGCTTAAAAAATCACATTGTTAATGTGTTAGGAAATAAGGTTGCAGAGATTTTAGTAAATAATCCAGTAGACGGAAAACCAATCAGAACAACAATAGACCAAAGATTGCAGTCAAAACTGACAGAACTCATGGAGAACAAAAGCGGCGCCTGCACTATGCTTGACTTGCAAACTGGCGAAATTTTAGCAATGTATTCATCGCCGAATATTGATCCAAACATCATGTCGCGAGGTATTGATGATATTGAATGGAAACAGCTTATTGCTGATAACAGCGAGAGCTCCGGTATATTCACAAATAAAAATATATCATCTGCGTATCCTCCTGGCTCAACTTTCAAGATTGTATCAACCATGGCAGCACTACTAAGTGGCTGGGATAGCGAAAAAAAATTCATGTGCACAGGCGAATTGCAAATTGGAAACCGTATATTCCATTGCTGGAAGGATGAAACACGCGGTGGTCATGGATATGTCAATCTGGATGTGGCCATCGCACAATCATGCAACTGCTATTTCTACAATTTGAGCCAATATGTTGATCCTGACGAAGTGTGTAAAATGGCAGAAAAACTTGGCTTAAACCAGAAGCTCATGGAGGATTTTACAGCGGAAGTAAAGGGATTTGTACCTAATAAAAAGTGGAAGAAGGAAAAATTGCATCAGGTTTGGTTTCCGGGCGACAGTGCAAACATGATACTTGGTCAAGGATGGATAACGGTGACACCACTACAACTTGCTGTAATGGCTGGCAGGTTAGCAACAAACAAAGAAATTGTCCCGCAATATATTCCGGGCAAAAATGTGAAATTCAACTCGCTTGGATTAGATGAGAGCGCCCTTGAAAAGACACGTCACGGCCTGTTTTCGGTTATCAATTCACCATATGGAATTGCCTATGGAGCAGCCAACCAAAAGTATGGAATTTGTGGAAAAACCGGCTCAGCGCAGGTTGTGTCAGAACGTATTGAAAACAAGGACATGCGGAGTGGAAAAGTTGACAAAAAAAAGCGCACGCACGCGCTATTTGTAGGGTTTGCACCATATAACAATCCGCGCTATTCAATTGCTGTTATAGTAGAGCATGGAATTGGCGGTGCCGGCTCTGCTCTTCCTGTAGCCGCAAGATTACTGGAAACCGCACTGGATTTTGATGCTAAAAAAGAGAAAAAAACAGATGAAAAAGAAAAACCATATCTGTTTTAGTTTTTCTCACCAATTTCAATTTGATGTTCTTTGATGCCCATCCATGTGCTATAAATTAGTAGCACCATTCCTGCAAAAGCCATTAAATTCCACTTGTATCCTTCCATAAATGTGCTGACAATCATGGCAAGAATTGGCATAATGAAATTAATGTATGATGACTTAACGGCACCTTGTTTTTCAATGATGTAATATGTAGCCAGCAATGCTATAACGGAAGCTGTGATTGCTAACCATACAACCGCCAACATGTATTTTAAATTGAAAACAGAAGCACTAATCAAGCTCGCATGTGGATGCAAAATGAAACCGAGAATAAGAAAAATTATCGCCGCAAAGAAAAAATGGTAGAACAAAAATGTCATTCGTGGCATGGATTTTACATCTGCGTTTGCCTTTTCATAAACAACATTTCTAACTACAACAACAACCGTTGATGCAAATGAAAAAGCAATACCAATTAACGTATCAACAGTAATTTTATCCATTGTCATAAGCTCTTGATTGCAAAGCATAACAAGCCCGACAAACCCGATTATTCCGCTGATTATTATCTTTCTGCGCGGAAAACGTTTCGCGAGAATTGCATCAAGGACTTCACTAATAAATAACTGTGTAATTGTCACACATGCAATTAGCCCAGACAGTAAATACTTGGTGCCGTAGCCACTTAGCGATACATTTAACTGTCCGAGTGCAATGATTATGCATGTTAAAATTTCTGTTTTTCTGATTAAAATTCTTTGCCTTCGCACAAGCAAAATCACAAGCACAAACAATGCTGCAATCATAAGTCGGTAGAACATCATGTATTCCACCGGCAACTCACTGTTTGAGACATACGACAGCACTATCCAAGCTACCCCGAAGAAGAACGACAGCGAAGTCCATGCCAAAAACAGTAGCATAATTGCAAATAATTTTAATGTCTTGATGTATTTTAATTGTAAAGTTTGATTTTTATATTCCTTAACATTTCAAGGATTAATGAAGCTAAAATTGTCCTCTGACAACGGAATTGTGGAATTGACAATGACTGATGAGAATGCTAAAACAGTGGCCTCTGCGCAGTGCGAGGTGCTACATTTTTGCGAGCAAATAACAAACATGTTTGACGATGTTGTCAGTGACAAAAGAGAGCAAATCACAGAAATTGAACTTGATCTTTCAAGGAGCAAAAACATCACCACGGAGCGCATTTTTTTGGCATTTGTCTATGGATATTTCATCGGGCAAGATTTGAAAATTGTGCGTATTTGATTACTCATTTCCGCTGATACAAACAGTAATTGCGTCTCTGAAAATCTTGTTTTTTAATTGCTCATTTGGCAAAGTTAATGCCACAACTTTCAGAATTGGCTTGACTGGACTTCCCGATGACAGTGTGTTGTAGGCAAGATTTTTGACGCCGTTCAAGCGTTCCTGTATTAGCCCTTTGTCTGTTTCAAACGCGTTTTTGTAATACATTATTTGTATTGTCGCACTGGAAAAATATGACATTTTGCGCTGCAATCTTTTCACTACAACGTTCATCTTGTCAACCATCTTGGCCTCATATGGTTCAAAATAAAGCGCATTGCAGAACAGTCCGCGAGCATACAGTTTGCAACTTTCACATGTTGACAGCCGCGCATTTAAGGCTAAATCTTCCTTGGTTGTAAGTTCAAAAACGTTATATCCCTGCGCCAAAAGCGACAAACGCATGGCCTTCATGTTATCTAAAAACCGCGCACGGCATCGTTGCATGCGCTCAAACGAGTTTCCCTCTTCAAAGGCCTCCAACCAGCAGTCATATGCGATGTAGCTGTCGGCCAGCACAAGCCCATCGTTTGAGTTGACAATTGAGTTTATTGACACACTACGCAGTTGCTCGCGCCCGATAATAAACTGTTGCATGTCGTCCGGCAGAATTCCAAAGGAGTACGGATTTGATGGCGAAATAATTTTGTAATTCTTGATTTTGTCGGCTTTTTTCTTGAAGTAGTATGCGTCTACAAAGTCGTCATGGATGTATCTGTCGTGCGAGAAATTTACATAGTTATCTTGCAATGTGCCAGCAAAATCAAACTCATCACCATTGCGGTTGACAGCCACCCTTTTGGTAATTTGATTGGCTTTAGACCGCGACATGAAGTCATCAGTCACCTTTTGGGAGAACTTCTCGTAGCTCTCTTCTGCATTGGATATACTGATGAAGTAGACAAAAAAAACAGAAAAAAAAGTTAACACCAAGTATTTAAATCTGCGATTTTTTATGTAATCAAACAGCTTCATTTGTATAAATATAAAAGTATAAAAATAAATAACAAGCACTCAATAATAATTGTTTGCAAAACTTTACGTTGCACGGATGCAAAGTGTGTTAGCAAAGTAGAAATAATGCGCACCCGAGTGGCAATAGCTTAGCTTATGACTGCACAACACTATGCTATCTTCCTATTAATAGCAGGTGTTTTGTAGATGTCGTTATCATCATCTTGGTTATCTTCGTCAGAAAAAGCACCTTCAACATCATCCGCAATGTAAGGACCTGGGCCAATAGAATTCAACAATCTTGAAAACAAACTCCCTTTTTGAGGTTTTGCATTTTGGTTGTC
>CAMNMI010000022.1 GCA_946544555.1 uncultured Rickettsiales bacterium | reverse complement strand
CACGCCCTCGCCATTTGGCACCGCTACGCTGCGCCTCGCTCCATCCGCCCTCGCTCCGCTCCGACCCGCTCGGCGGCCAAATGCGCTCCGCGCCGCGCAACACATTCATTGACAATTATAAATTCAAATACAACTGGAATTATTATGAAACCACTATCAGCTAAAAACGCCTTGTTTGAGGACTCAATCATCCGCGGGATGTCAAACGTTGCAAAAAAATACGGCGCGCTGAACATGAGCCAGGGTTATCCTGAGTTTGACCCGCCAAAAGAGATATTAGATAACATGCAGAAAATGGCACACGAGGACTGTCATCAATACCCAATTTCATATGGAACAACCAACATTCGCGAAGCATTGGTGAAGAAATACAAACGCTTTTCTGGTATTGATGTCAACCCAGATGAAGAGGTTGTGGTATCCTGCGGCGGCACCGAGGCCATGGTTGCAGTCATGTTAGCGATTACAAATCCTGGCGACAAAGTTGCAATTTTTGAGCCAGTTTATGAGAACTACAAAACAAACCTCATCCTCACCGGCACGGAAGGGATTTACATTAAATTGACACCTCCTGCATTCACATTCGACCCAGAAGACGTGGAAAATGCATTCAAACAAGGAGCAAAAATACTGCTTATCTGCAACCCATCAAATCCATGTGGAAAGGTCTTCACTCTGGAGGAGATGACTATTTTAGCCGACTTGGCAAAGAAATATGATGCATATATTGTCGTTGATGAGGTCTACGAACACATTGTCTACAAGCCAAACAAAATGGTCTACATGGCAACACTACCAGACATGCGAGAACGCACAATTATTTGCAGTTCAATGTCAAAAACTTACTCAATAACAGGTTGGAGAATTGGTTATTCCATTGCGCCAAAGTTTATAACTGACAACATTAAAAAAGTCCACAATTTCTTGACAATCAGCGCTGCTGCACCTCTACAAGAGGCCATCGTTGCAGGTTTGAACTTCGGACAGGAATATTATGATAACTTGCTTGATACCTATACCTCCAAGCGAGATTTGATGTTGCAAGGCCTTGACAGCATTGGTATTAACCACAACGTGCCAGAAGGAACATATTTCATGATGCTTGACTTGCGCGACATCATGCAAAAGAGTGGTATTGAAGATGACATCAAATTTGCCGAAGCATTGTGCGAAAAAGCCGGCATTGCAGTTGTTCCTTGCAGAGATTTCTTCACCAGCCATGTGAGTGGGTATTTCCGCATGCACTTCGCAAAGAATGATGACACCATAAATAAAGCACTGGAAAGATTAGAACAAGCCAAGAAGGTGTTTTAACTTTTAATATTGCGCCGCCCGAGGCCACGCCCTCGCCGTTTGCAATCTCCTCGCTCCGCTACGCTCCACTTCGTCCAGCAAACGCGCTCCGCGCTGACGCAATATTTAATTGCATAAAAAATTCACATTGATAAACTATAAGTGTATAAATATGCAAGATTTTGTGAATAATGGAAATTTAACACCAACTTTTAATGTTCAAAATGGCAAAAAAATTACATATTATACGCTAAAAAATAAAACTGATGAAACGCAACAAACTATTAATAATAGCTCTGAATATAACAGCAATGGAACTATAACTGTAGAAAAAGAAGAAAAAGAAATAGACAGTTATAACAGAAAAAACTGTTTTTGTTGCTCTATTTTCTAACCCTCCTAACCACTTTGTTTCCACCAAATGCACACCACCTGTCAACCTCTTTTAGAAATGAGTGCGCCTTCTCCTTGTATTTTTCCAGCAAGTTGATACCTTTCTCCTCTGCCAAATCAACCAGCGACTTGTTATACATATTCACACATCTTGTGTGGATGTCAACAATCTTCTTAGCGTCTTCCTTTGTGGCATACATCAGCAGGTTAGCAAAGCTCCTGGTAGAGACCTGAAAGTGCTGATAATCAATAGGAAAATCCCAGTAGCCACCCCAAATGTCGTAGCCGTATTTCTTAAAAATCTTCACCACATCATCGTTGACTTTACCAATGTCTTTTTCCAGTTTGCCTTTCCTGTTAAAGCTCCTGTTTAGATACCTCACGCCTGCCGTTGGTACAACCTTCTGTATTTCGTTTGTATCGTAATCAATAAAAACACATGGATTTTGAAGGAAGTTAACGTCAAGAGCTGTACCAAAAGCATGCAATGAAAGAACTTTGTTCTTATTACAATCAACTTCTCTACAAACAAAACTTTCAGTTCCATTGAAATCATCTGGCATTTCCACTACACCAAGCCAATTCTTCTTGTAAAGCTTTGTTGGGTGAATGCTGTTGATATTAAAATGCATGCCCTTCAACTCACTAAAAATCTTCACAACATTATTCGCAAGTGCATCCATAACGACAATCGTTCCGTCTGTTTTCAAGTTGTTCTGCATGTCATAATACTCTATGCCCTCAATTACAGAATACCTATCCAGATAAATCTTGCAGTTGTCGGTATAAATATCATACTCCTTCAATAGTGAGAAGATTTTTTCATTGTCCTTCAATGGAGTAATCCTGACGTCCGCTTTAACTTCATTGACAAATAGAGATGATGCTAAAACCAATGATAAACAGACACTTTTTTTCATAAAAAACCACAAAACACTTACCTAATTTTCAAGCTCGCAAGCGCAATGCAAGCAAAGAAAAATGAGATAATCCAAAACCTGACAACAACCTGCATTTCGCTCCATCCACTCTTCTCAAAGTGGTGGTGGATTGGTGCCATTTTAAATATCCTCTTGCCGTGTGTGAACTTGAAATAGTAGCGCTGCATGATGACCGACATGGCCTCCAAGACAAACAACCCGCCAGCTATTGCAAGAATAAATTCACTTTTTATCAATGTTGATGCTACACCAAGAACTGCACCGAACGCCAAACTGCCTGTGTCGCCCATAAAAATGCTGGCTGGCTTGATGTTATACCACAAAAATCCCATGAGGCCACCAATCATTGCTGATAGGAACACGCAAATCTCTTGCGCGCCATTTTGGTAGTCAAAAAACAGATATTTAGCCATCAAAATGTTGCCAATGACATAACTGAATGCCGCAAACACAGCGCTTGTGAAGATGATTGGTATTGCCGCAAGTCCGTCCAAGCCGTCTGTGAGGTTGACTGCATTGCTTGAACCAACAATAACGATTATGCGGAAAATTGAATACAAAATGCCAATTTCAAGCACTAATTTACGAAAAAACGGGAATGTCAAAGTTGATGAATATGCAGGACTGTCTATGCAAATATTAGCAGCCACAACTGCTATTGTAGCGAACAAAAACTGGAATATAAGCTTCATTTTAGCACTGATGCCACCAGTGTCTTTTTTCTTGATTTTTTTGTAGTCATCACAGAAGCCAAGCATGCCAAATGAGATTATTGTGAAAATCAAGATTAGCATATATTGGTTTGTGAGGTCGCCAATAAGTAGACATGAAAAAAGCGTTGAAAGGATCACAAGCAAGCCACCCAATGTTGGTGTTCCCTTTTTTGAGACATGTCCTTCCAGATATTTCTCGCGTATTGGTTGGCCACCATGTTGCCAGTTTTTACTGAACGCGATGTATTTTGGCATGATGAAAAACACGCCCGCAAATGCAATACAAAGTGCAACCCCGCAGCGCGTTGTTGTATAGCTAAATACATTCAAAAAGCCACCAACATTTTCAAAAAAATCAGCCAACAAAGTGTACATAAAACCAATAAAAAACTATCTATTTACAAAAATGTCATTGAAAAATCCAAGTCCCATCAGCAGTGCAATTATCACCCCACCGACATAAACCATGGCCTTGTAGACCTTGTTTGAAACTCTTCTTCTGCTCACAAGTTCAATGAAATTGATAACGACATGTCCGCCGTCCAACAATGGAATTGGAAGGATGTTAACAAGCCCCAAGCTAACTGATATACATGCCATGAAATAGAGGAATGTGAAAAAGCCGCCCTCCCCTGCTTTTGCTGACTGTTTAGCAATCATTATTGGCCCACCGATACCTTTTGTACTGCCATGATGATAGATGATATTCAATAGCGCTTTCAATGTGCCTGTGGTAATATTGGTTGTCTCGGCCCAAGACATCGCAAATGCTTCCGATTTTGAAACGTTTTTATATTTTGGTTGTCCGCCCATGACACCTAAAATGTCGCCTTTCTTGCGCTCTCCTGTTAGCGTCATGATTTGTCCACTTCTCTGCACAACAACTGAAACATTTTTATCTTTTTGGCTATCCAATCCTTTTCTTATGTCCTCAAAATATGAAATGTGCACGCCGTTAATTGCAATCAGTTTATCTCCTTTTTTAAGGCCAATTTTTTCTGCAACACTTTCTTGCTGGATGCCATCTACAACTGGCAAGACAAACGGTTTTCCTTTGACTGCAAATATGAAAAAGAACAACAAAATTGCAAAGATGTAATTCATTGCTGGGCCAGCCGCTGCAACAAGTATTTTTTTGAATGGATGTTTGTAAATCAGTGAATATGCCAAGTCATCTTTTGTAGGGTTTTTCTTGTAGCCCACGGCACCGCTTGCATTGTCGTCTCCAAACATTTTGACATATCCACCCAGTGGAAGACAGCACACCTGCCAAATTTCTCCAACTTTGTTTTTGAAGCTGAAAATTTTCTTTCCAAACCCTATTGAAAATGTTAGAACCTTCACGCCGCACTTCTTTGCTACGAAATAATGCCCGTATTCATGCACTGCTACGATGACTGTCAAAACTATTGAAAAATATATGATTGTCTTTATGAGCTCAAACATACACTGCATTGTAAAGTGGGATTTTATAAATCAAGAGCAAATGTTGCGCTGCCCAAGGCCACGCCCTCGCGGTTTGTATTCCGCTCCTCGCTCTTATGTCAGTGCTCCGCCCTGCCCCGCTCCTCGCACAAACTCGCTCCGCGCCGCGAAACATTTCACATCACCTTCAACGTATTCTCAACGCCATAAATAGCAATGAAACTTCCCATGCGCGGGCCCGTTTCTGTGCCTAAAATGGCCTGATACAAACACTTGAACCAGTCCTTCAATTCAATTCCTTTTTCTTTGAGTTCATTTCCTAAATTATAAACCAGCTGTTGCAACTCTTCCTCGGTGTGATATTTTCCGCTTTCAAGCTCCTGTTTTAGCTTGTTGTAGGCCCCCAAGAAATCACCTTCTGGCTTAATGTATTTCTTGTTTGGCTTGACAAAATCATTATAGTAGTTGATCGCACCTCTCACGAGCCCGCGTAAATACTCATCATTTCTGTCAAGTTTACTATCATATTTTGCAAGATAATTCAACAAAATATCCTCATTTTCAGGGTTGCAAACGCTCGCCAAATTCAGCATCATTGAGTAGGATACTTTGCATGGTTTGATGCCTGATAAATCACCATAATGTATGAAAAACACTGGGTTCTCGCTCTGCAGTTCTGGTGTTTGTGTTTGATATTTCAACAGCCAAGTCATATATTCATCCACTGCCTTCGGAATGACATCAAAATACAGGCGCTTTGCCGTTTTTGGTTTGTTATACATAAACAGCGCCAAGCTCTCTTTGTTAGCGTATTTCAGCCACTCGTCAACAGATATTCCATTGCCCTTTGACTTTGAAATTTTCTGACCTTTGTCATCAAGGAAAAGCTCGTAAAAAAAGTTCACAGGTGGCTCTTTGCCGAGTGCCTTGCAGATTGCGCGATACACTGGTTCGTTTGGATAATGGTCCTTGCCGTAAATCTCGTAGTCAACACCCAGCGATGCCCAGCGGCCGCCGAAGTCGCACTTCCATTGCAGTTTGCACCCGCCGTTAAGGTAGCTACTTTCCTTCTCTTTTCCGTCTGTGCCAATGTATTTCACTGTGTCTGTATCTGGATTGACACTGATAACTCCGCTGGCAATGACTTTACCAGTTTCTGGCTCAATCGGCATGAATGGGCTGTAATTTGAGGCGCGCTCCTCACCCAAAGTTGGAAGCATTATGTCCATCAAGTCCTGATAATGCACGGCGCAGTTATGGAGCATTTCATTGTGCTTGCCACTTTTGTAGCACTCTGTCGCGCTGACGAATTTATAGTCCTTGCCTTCCACGAAGCCGAAGCCCTCCAAGAACGACAAGAGCTTATTATTATTGTGCCAGCCGTAGCTTTTGTCCGTGCCAAATGGGTCAGGGATTGATGTCAATGGCATACCTAAATTTGCGCGCAACATGTCTTGATTTGGCACATTTTCAGGCACCTTGCGGAGTGCATCCAAGTCATCCGAGATACAGAACATTTTTGTAGGAATTTCTGGATACATCTTTTCAAATGCGAATTTCACAAAGCTTGTCCGCACAACTTCACCGAATGTCCCGATGTGCGGCAGTCCCGATGGGCCATATCCCGTTTCAAACAAAACATAACCCTTTTCTGGTGTCTTTCCACCAATTTTCTCATATATCTTCCTTGCTTCTTCAAATGGCCAAGTTTTGTTTGTTTCAAACATAAAATTACAAACCATGTGAGAAGTGTGAAAAATAAAATGCAATGTATTTATGTGTTGCGCGGCGCGGAGCGCGTTTGCTGGACGAAGTGGAGCGTAGCGGAACGAGGAGATTGCAAACCGCGAGGGCGTGGCCTCGGGCAGCGCAACAAAAATTAATCAAAATTTTTCAATCCATGCGTTAATTTTGTTTTGTAAATTAGCATTGGTATCTATTTCTTGGCACATATAACCTCTGGTTTCAAAGTAAGATTTAATTTTTGAATTTCCGCAGATTTGTTTTAAATCTCTATCACTATTAGCAATTCCGCTGCCCTCATGTGTGCAAAATGGAATTATCATCTTTCCGTCAAGATTACACTTTTCAAGCAGTGCAAAAACAGCAGTAGGGAAAGTGCTCCACCAAATTGGATGCCCGAGATATATTTTGTCATACTTTTCAAGGTTATCTGGATATTTTATCAGTTTTGGTCTAAAACCATTTTGCAATTCTTCTTTTGCCACTTCTGTTGCTTGATAATAGTCATCTGGATATTGTTTTGTTGTTTCAATTTTAAAAATATCACAGCCGGTTTTCTTTTGAATATACTTGGCCAAAAGTTCGGTATTTCCGACATCCAAATGTCCTACTCTATCCTTAACCCAGTTACTTCCTGCTCTTGAAAAATAGATCACAATACTTGTCATAAATAACAGTTCATGGCTGCACATTCAAAAATAATTTGCAAACATTTATACTTCTTGACATTTATTATCAAAAAAAGAACGAGAGCTTTACTTATGATAAAAGTAGCAATTGTTGGTTTTGGTAATGTCGGTAAATATGCATTAGATGCAGTTCAAGATGCACATGATATGGAATTGGTTTGGATAGTAAGCAAACACCTTTCGGAAAATAAACCTGTTGAATTTTCCAGTATAAATGTTGTGGATGACATTGACAAACTGGGAAAAGTAGATGTTGCTATTTTAGCCACTGCAACGAGGAAGGTTGAAGAAAATGCGATAAAATTGCTAAAAAAAGGCATAAACACAGTTGATAGTTTTGACATCCATACGAATATTTTTGAATTAAAAACATCTCTTGATAAAGTAGCAAAAGAAAACAATGCGGTGTCCGTTATATCTGCTGGCTGGGATCCAGGTAGTGATAGTGTTGTGCGTGCGCTCATGCAGGCCATAGTTCCAAAAGGTATAACTTACACAAACTTTGGCCCTGGAATGAGTATGGGACATTCTGTTGTTGCAAAATCAAAAACAGGCGTTGAGGACGCTTTATCTATGACCATGCCACTTGGAGATGGCATCCACAGAAGGATTGTCTACTTACAAATGAAAAAAGGTGCCGACTTTGACGCAGCATGTAAAGAGGTTAAAGCAGATGATTATTTTGCGCACGATGAGACAGTTTTTGTCAAAGTTGATAACGTCAAAGACGTTTTGGATTATGGCCACGGTGTGCATCTGACGAGAAAAGGTGTCAGTGGAAAAACACATAATCAGTTGATGGAATTCAACATGAAAATAAATAATCCTGCTTTAACAGCTCAAATTATGGTTGCATATGCAAGGGCTACAACAAAAATGCAATCTGGCTGTTATACAACAATAGAGATACCAGTTATCAAGCTGTTGCAAGGCAGTGATGAGGAGAATATAAAGAGATTGGTTTAGTGTGCTCTGTTAAAAACAGGTTATTGATTTCTGTTGCGCCGCCCGCGGCCACGCCCTCGCCGTTTGCAATCTCCTCGTTCCGCTACGCTCCACTTCGTCCAGCAAACGCGCTCCGCGCTGGCGCAACCTACTTCGTGCTATTCATTAGCATGAAAAACTCCTTGTTATCTTTTGATTTTTTGAGCTTTTCCAGCAAAAATTCCAACGCATCAGATGAGCTCGTGGCATTAACACCAGCCATCTGGATAAGTATTCTCCGCAGTATCCACATTTTCTGTAAGTCCTCCTTTGAAACCATTTCTTCCTCCTTACGAGTGCCTGATTTTAGCACATCAATAGCCGGGAATAAACGCTTGTCAGACAGCTTGCGGTCAAGTACAATTTCTGCATTTCCTGTGCCCTTGAACTCTTCAAATATAACCTCGTCCATTCGTGAGCCAGTTTCAATCAGTGCGGTAGCTATAATAGTGAGCGAACCGCCGTTTTCAATATTTCTTGCGGCACCGAAAAAGCGCTTTGGTTTTTGCAAAGCATTACTGTCAACACCACCTGTCAAAACCTTTCCAGAAGATGGCGCAACCGCATTGTAAGCACGTGCAAGACGGGTTATGCTATCCAACAATATGATAACATCTTTGCCTTCTTCAACCATTCTTTTGGCCTTTTCAATTACTATTTCAGCCAGCTCAACATGGCGCTTTGCTGGCTCATCAAATGTAGAACTCACAACCTCTCCTTTGACAGATCGCGACATATCCGTGACCTCTTCTGGACGCTCGTCAATCAGCAAGACAATCAATTCTGCCTCTGGATGATTTTCATTTATTGCATGTGCGATGGCCTGCATCAGGAAGGTTTTTCCTGCTCTTGGAGGTGCAACAATCAGCGCTCTTTGCCCCTTTCCAATAGGACAAATCAAGTCAATTACGCGTGTGGAAATTGCCTCTTTTTGATTATTCATGTGGTCAAATTTGAGCTTTTCAGTAGGATAAAGTGGCACCAAATTGTCAAAATTTATTTTATTTTTTATCTCCTCCATGCGCTTGCCGTTGACTGTTTCCAAGCGTATCAGCGCAAAATATTTCTCTCCGCTGCGGCGTGGCTCTTTGATATATCCCGCAATGCAATCACCTTGTCGCAAACCGAGACGCTTGATGAAATTCTGCGAGACATAAACATCATACGAAGATGCTTTGTAGTTGTTCTTGACGTCTCTTATAAAGCCAAAGCCATCGTCTACGACTTCCAAAAAACCATCACAATATAGCCCTTTTCCTTGCGCCGCCGCCTGCTTCAAAATTGCCGTAATGATGTCTTGGCGTAGCATCCTGTTGAGGTTCGGCACCTGATATTCCTCAGCAATTTTCAACAGTGCGTCCAGTGATTTCTCGCGCAGTTCCTTGACATACACTACATCCTCCGTATTAATGACATATTCCTCGTCTGGCTCGCGACGATTATTAAAACGGTTATTTCTATTCCTGTTCCACTGTTGATTATTCTGGTTTTGTGGCTGTTCTTGTTGCTGACTAACTACAATTTCACAAGCATTTTGACTTTCAACCTGACACATTTGCCCCTGTTTTACTGGCCGCTCTTGCACTACTGGAGTTGACGTTATTACAACCTCATTTGCATTTTGTTCTGTATTTTGCTGCGCAGAAGGAGTATCATCTCCACCAAAATTTCCAGCTAATTCAAAACCGTTAGCATTTCCCTGCTCCTCGTTTTCATTTTTTTTACCTATTGAAATTTTTTTTCTTCTTGGCTTTGCTGTTTTGCTTTCACCAGCATCATCAGATAACAACTCAGGCATAATTTGATTTTACTTGAATAAGATTTTTTCTTCTTGTAAAACATGAAAATTTAAAATGCAAGAGGGAAAAGATATGTTATTTTACGTCTTCCATAATATACATTACATCACAACCAAATTTCTGATTGCTATCATTGTGATAGATAGTTTTTTCATCTAATTCCGTCACAACGGCGTCATAACAAATTTTTGAACCTTCTGCATCAGAAACATACTCTGCATATGGATTTTTAATAGCCAAAAGGCGTCCAGTTCCAGGTCTACCATCATCAATTTTGGCATCAACTTGTGATAAAAATTTTGAACTGAATGCACCGGCATTTACATTCCCATAAACGCGATATTCAACACCTTTTGAGGTTTTTTGTGTTCTGTTTTTTGTCGCCTCCATAAATAATGCATTATGTCCTTCTAATTTTTTTGCATAATATTCAGGATGCAATTTTGCAAACCCCCAATTTGTAAGTGCTTCTGTTTTTACATATCCTTTCATACCAACTAATACATTGTTATCAAAAGATGACAAAGCGTAATGTGCGACATCGGTTGGAGTACCACCTTTTATACTTAAATGAGGAAAAAAACCACGTTTGTAGGCATCACCAAGATCATTTAAAGAATCTCCAACGTATTTAATTTCATTAATTAATCCACTTTTCTTTAACTGCACGAGATTGTTCCACATTCCAGATGATGTATTTGGAATTACTTTCTTATTTGTTGATGCGTTTGGAGTATGTTTTTGACACCAAGTTTGATTATCATAATCAAAAGAACAGCTGCCTCCACCCATGCAAACAACATCACTTCTTGAACAAGCGCAACCTTTGAATTCTGCATGCTTTATGCATTCCTTATAGCTCAATGATCCAGGAACAGCTCTATACGTATCATAAAACTGATGAAAAGCTTTCTCATAGTAATCAAATTCAAAGATTATTCTTTGAATTTTTGCTCTATCAACAATTTGTCTTCCAACTAATAAAGAACCAACAAGAAGTGATAATATAAGAAGAACAATAGATAACTCTATAAGTGTAAAAGATTTTTTAAGAGAAGATGCAAAGTTTAAATTACTCTCTCTCTCTCTCTCTCTCTCGCTGCGCGAAGAGATAATATTAATATAATAAT
>CAMNMI010000021.1 GCA_946544555.1 uncultured Rickettsiales bacterium | reverse complement strand
GAAAAAAATTTAAAGGAAAAATTCAAGTTGGTGGTGGTTTTCGTGATGTTGATAAGATAGATTTTTACTTAAATCAAATTAAAGTTAATGCGGTTGTTTTGGGAACTTTATGTGTAAAAAATGTTGAGAAAACAATTGAATTTATCAAAAAATTTGGTGCAGAAAAGATTGTTTTGGCGATAGATTGTGAAAATGTAAATGGTGTTTATGTCCCTAAAATCAATGGCTGGCAGGAGTTTTGTGATTGTAAAAATATTTTTGAGTTGTTAGAAAAATATAACGGCGTTGCTCAAAAGTTGTTAATAACCGATATTCAACGAGATGGCTGTTTAAGCGGTGGAAACTGTGATTTATATCAACAAATTAAAACAAAATTTCCCCATTTTCAAATTCAAGCAAGCGGCGGAATTAGCACTATTGATGACATAAAAAAACTGCAAGAAGTTGCTGATTTTGCCATTGTCGGCAGGGCAATGTATGAGAATAATTTGTTGGAAGAAATTACAAATTTGTAATCACAAATTCGCGACCGCAACATAATAATCAACTTGATTTGTATAGCACATTTTGAGCTCTTCGTAGGCGTTTCTCAACTGTGTAATATTTGTGGCGAGTATAGCCAAATTTGGCTTGTCAATTATAAACTTGTCGCCTTCAATTTTGTATTCAAACTTCTCCGCAATTAACTTCTCTCCCGGCCTCACACATCTCTCGGGTTCTAAAATATCTGTCTTCGGATGTGGTAAATAAACAGTGTTTGGTTTATTTTCACATTTGTTAAACAAGACAATTTTAATCTTGTTATCTTTTATGGATAATTTTATCAAATTTATATCAACTTTAAATTGATATAAAAAATAACATATAAAAATTTGCGGAACAAATAGTAAAAAATATAATACAAAACGAAATTTATTCATATGCAATTTTTTTCAAATCGTTAAAGTTTTTGATTGCAAGTTTATAATTATCAACTGTATTAAAGTATGCAACCCTCACTGTATTAATGTTTTTCATAAGTTTATTGGTTTCAATTTCGTCAAGTATAAGTTTATCATTTTCAATCTTAAATTTAATGTCATAAAGCTTTAAAGTTTCTTGCTCATATATTAAGTCAGGAACATGTAATTTTGGTCGTTCAATCATAACTTTTTGTTTTGTGCAACATGGAAGCAAAGCAACAAAAATGCATATTACAAATGCTTTATTAATTAGTTTTACCAATCTTATTTTAACTTTTTTCATAAAAATATCTTAAAAACATTTTTTAAAATTGTTAATATTTGCAAATTCGCAATTAATAATTTCACTCATCTGTTTTAAATTTTCATAATTTTCTGTTATTTTAATAGTTGCATTTTTTTCTTTTATTTTGCGTTTTTGCACAACATTTTTATAGAAAATTTTTTCATTTAGTTCCTGTAAATTTTTATTTTGTTCCTGTAATGCTTGGGTTGATGTTTGCAAATCAGAATTCTCCCGTTGCAAAGTTGCAATTTTGTGTTGGGAATATATTACATAAACAGCAATTTCGAAGATTAAAATGACTGTTGAAATTATTGAATAAGAAATATTTTTGAGCCAGTCCATGGTTCAAGGATGGATATAAAATTTGTTCATGGAAGTATTTTTATTTATCGGATTTCACCAAAATCTCGCTGTCACCAACCTTCAAAATGACTTTTTTGCAGTCAGAATATTTGCCCTGTGTAATGTCATCTTGGATGCTTTTTAACTGTTCTGTGCTGTCAATTTGGATGTATTTCACGCCATCATCTTCAACATGATTTTGCATGTCATAAAAGCCAGAGTAGGACATTTTTTTGACTGTCGGAGCAGCTACTTTACGTGGTTGTTGAGGTTGAAATGCAGGTGCACGAGGTGGCATTGGTGCAGGTGACGCAACAACTGGTTTGGCCTCTATTTTAGGTGCTACGCTTGGTTGATATGTCCCGCCAGAAATGAATTTTCTTTTTCTTGTGCCGAATTTGAAATCACCTTTTTTAGGAAACTTCGCAAAGAAATCATCAAGGTTGAAAATCTCCATTATCTGCAATCTGGTGCCTGTTTCAGCGTTCGTGCGAGCCTCAACTTCAAGTGCAAGTTTTGTGCCTTCCTTCAAATCTTCGCTGTGCGCGTTCAGCAAATCATCGTTGAAAATTGTCGTTTCGTAGATACCTCCAAGGTCAAGCAGATTGACAAACGCAAACTTTTTCCTGTTTTTGAAACGATACGTAATTTTCGTCACCACACCAGACATCAACATGCGCGTTTCTGTCTCGTAAGTGCTCTCCAACACGTCCGCCGCGAGCTGAAAATCATACTCCTCCAACTTGCTACGATACGGATTGAGCGGGTGCGTTTTGAGGTAAAACCCAAAGATTTCAAACTCCAATTTTGACAGCTCGTTGATACTATACTCCGGAAACTGCTTCAATTTTGGTATCTGCGGCACACTGTCGTCGTCCCCGAACATATTCATGACTGTTGCAGTATTTTTCTCCCTATCACGACGCGACCATTCCTGCGTTACCTCCACAAGCGCCTGTTCGTTCTCTAAAATTGTTCTGATATTCACGCCAAGGTCGCTCAAACTGCCTGACTTTGTCAAGCTTTCTATTGTCTTTTTACTAAACAGCCCTTTGTTTGTTAGTCCTCTTCCACAGCGGGTAAAGAAGTCCTGCAAGTCAATAAATTTGCCACCTTCATTACGAATACGCACAATCTCTTCGGCAAAAACAACCCCCATGCCCTTGATTGCACCCAGTGCATACTCTATTTTCTTGTCGCGGCATTCAAAATAAGCCCCAGATGTATTGACGTTTGGCCTGATGATTTCAATTCCAAGGTTCTGACATTCGCCGACAAAGCCATTTAGTTTGTCCGTTTTTGCAATATCCAAATTCATCAACGCGCACATGAATTCCACTGGATAATGCGCCTTCAAATATGCTGTCTGGTAGGAAATGATTGTATAGCTCACGGCATGCGCTTTGTTGAAACCATAGCCAGCAAACTTGGCGATGACATCAAATATATTTCTGGCCTCTTCTCTGTTGACAAGCCCCTGTTTTTCTGCGCGCTCAATGAAGATTGCTGACTGTTTATCCATCTCCTCCTTGATTTTCTTACCCATGGCACGGCGCAGCAAGTCGGCCTCACCCAATGAATAGCCCGCCAATTTTCTGGCAACCTCCATCACCTGCTCTTGATAGATAATAATTCCATATGTCTCCTTCAATATTGGCTCCAAAACTGGGTGGAAATAATCACACTTTTCCTCACCCATTTTACGCCTAATAAACGATGGCATGTTCTCCATTGGCCCCGGCCTGTTTAGTGATGTTATGGCCGCAATATCAAGTATTTTGTCCGTTTTTATCCTCTTCAATGCATTTCGTGGCAACGGAGTTTCAAGCTGGAACACACCCTTTAAATGTCCTGTTTGGAGCAAATCAAATGTCTTTTTGTCATCTGTCGGCAATCTGTCAACATCAATTTCCACGCCCGTGTTGCGCTTTATCATCTCACATGCTTTTGACAGAACAGTCAGCGTTTGTAGCCCCAAGAAGTCAAACTTTACAAGTCCAATCTTCTCGCAGTCCTTCATGTCATAACCAAACACCGCAATGCGATGCTCTGGCTTTGAGTTAAACCAATCAAGCGCGGTTGAGCCAGTTTTTGCTTCCTTCTCCTCCTTGTGATGACTTTTTGTCTCATCGGTATCATCATCTCCATCAACGTTTATTTCATCATCCTCCTCACTACACACAGGGCCAATTTCAATCAGCGGCTTATCACCAATCACAACCCCCGCCGCATGCATGGACGTATTCCTATTCAAATCTTCCAGCTGGATGGCAATATCCATGGTTTTTTTCATCTTAGGGTTTGTCTCCACCTCTTCCCGCAGACGTGGAACCATTTCAAGCGCCTTCTTCAATGTCACTGGCTCCACTGGATTAAATGGTATCAACTTCACCAATTCAGTCGTATCTGTATATGATATTTGCATGGCGCGACCAACATCTTTCAATACCATTTTGGCCTTCATTTTACCGTATGTGATGATGCGCGAAACGCTCTCTTTGCCATATTTATTCATCACATATTCAATGGTTTTCCACCTATTCTCTTGGCAAAAATCTATATCAAAGTCAGGCATGGAGACACGCTCTGGGTTAAGAAAACGCTCAAAAAAGAGGCCATATTCCAGCGGGTCAACTTCGGTAATTTTCAAGCACCACGCCACCAGCGAACCAGCACCAGAACCACGTCCTGCGCCCACCGCCACACCATTATGCTTTGACCACTGCACGAAGTCCGCGACAATAAGGAAATATCCCGGGAAACCCATTTTTTCAATGATGCCAATCTCGTATTTCAAACGCTCCCAGTAGTCCTCTTTTTTATGCACCGCCTTGTCCCAGTTTATCTGCTGAAAGCGCACTTCCATGCCATCATGCGCCATTTGCTCCATCATTTTGGCCTCTTCTTCTGGGCTTTTGCAAAAGTGTGGCAGTGTTGGTTTGCGCTTATGCACCAAGAAATTGCACCGTTTTACAATCTGTTCTGTATTCTCAATGGCCTCTGGAATATCACTAAACAGCTCCTCCATCTCCTCGGCGGACTTCAAATAATACTCCCTATTCAACCGTTTTCTTACTGGATCGGTCAAGAATTGTTTGTCCCTAATGCACGCAAGCGTATCAAACGCATCAAAGTTTTCCTTCTTCAAAAAGCACGGGTCGTTTGTTGCCACCAGCGGAATATTTTGCTTATATGCATAGTCAATCAGGAAATCTTCAAGCTCTTTTTCCTTTGCACGCCCATGACGCGTGAGCTCAATATACATCCTATTTCCAAAGGCCTGATGCAGCTCGTCCAGTGTTTCGGTGGCCATTTTCTGCCCAAAGTTGATAAACTCATATCCAACAACTCCACGGTAGCCACCAGTCATCAAAATGACGTCTTCGGTATATTTTTTGAGCTCATCCATGGTAATCCACAACTGCGCGAAGTCATTCTCCTCGTGATTAAAGTGCCCGCATTGCAGGATTTTTAGCAGGTTTAAATAGCCCTTTTCACTTTGTGCAATCAGTCCCAACTGTGGATATAAATTGTCAAGTGTGTAGATGCTCTTCCCGACAAAAACATTCAGTCCAATCAGCGGCTTTACTGTCTTCATGTCGCCCAAATGCATTGACCACCGCAACCCCGCCGACAGCGACATATCATCCATCAGGCACATGGCCTTGACGCCATTGTCTTTGATGTAATTCTCCAAATCAGCCAGCTTTATCGCGCTCGTCAAAAGCGAATACTCCGACCTTGTGCGCAAGTGATAAAACGACATGCAATGGAGTATGGAGAGGGGATTTTAAAATGCAATAAACATAAAATCTACTTATTCATCCCTGGATATCTGCGTGTGCAAGCATGGTAAGTACAATAAGGATTAATATTTTTTGGATCGTATTGATTTTTGGTAAAAATATTTTTAAGAAATTTTTTGATACAACACTCCCCGCCACTGCTTTGTTTTATAGAGTTTGGAATTTTAGGGTTTGGAATTTCTATTTTCCAATCATCGTTTAAATAATTTTTATGTTCTGATTTGTTAAATTCTTCTACCAGTTTACAAATCCTTTCTTTAAATTTTTTAAAACTCAGAAGTTCTAATTTTTGCGTTTTCATGTCCCTAAATAATATTTTATCTTTTCCCATCTTCTTTTTCTGAACATCTATAATTTGTTGCATACAATCTACTATTAGTTTCAGCTGTTTGCCTCTTTTGCTATCTTTAACACTATCATCATCAGTTAAACTTATAAACATAGATGCAATATGCATTTTTTCATTAAAACCGACAATACACTCATTCAAAGACACTTTTGTTTTCAATTTTTTTGTCAAATTATTATAATTTTCATCTAACTTAAATTCTTCATTATCATCATAGGTAAATTCTATTCTGCCATCATCCGCAGAAATGCTAAAACCACTGATACTATCTGGATTACCAAAATTATTATAATGACCATGAAATTCCATCAAACCATAATCCGGTTTTGCACATTCAAAGAATCCAGTACTTTCAAAAGACAACGAATTTTTATCAATTTTCCCCTTATTTACAAGTTTGTATATTTTCTTAGCTTTTTTTAGATGTTTGTTTAGTGTTTCCGAATCTTTAAATACATGTTTCTTTGCATATCGTTCTAATTGATTGTCATTTATTAACTGTCTATTAACAAAATTACTTTCATTTACTTTTATACTGCTTGAGCTTATATATTCTTTTTCATTCATTATATCTACAATTCCTTTCAAGTCCTCTTCTTTATCAATAATACCTAATTCATTTGTTTTCTTTGTACCGTCTTCGTTATTACGTTGTCCATCACTTTCGAAATAATAACCACTATTCACATTTCTATCAAACATTTGTTTATAATAGTATCCATCATCAAATACATATCCGATACAACTGTAAGATTCCACATTCATCTTTCCGTTGTTTTCATATTGTATTGTGCACTTCGTCGTTTGTTTATCGTTGTTTTTTTTGTCTTTTGCATTTTTAAAAAAATTTTTGTAGTTTTGCTCTATATTAATTCCGTTGTAATAGGCTCCAACGCCACCAATCATGTGAGTTAACATATAATTATGTTGGCCTTCTTCTGTTTGTTTTATTCCATAGGCCTCCAGTTCGCTTTTGTCTATTCCTTCCATGTTATAAAGGATAACAAAAAAAAAAAAACAATCAAATAATTCTTAAAAAATATACAATAAATCCCACAAATTCACCTAAAAAGTCAGTCGTTTTTCTACTTGCAAATTAAAACACCAAGCTTTACAAGCCACTGTCGCCGCAATAGCTCAGCTGGTAGAGCAACTGATTCGTAATCAGTAGGTCGCAAGTTCAAATCTTGTTTGCGGCACGTTTTAGATAACGATTAATATTATTTGACAAATTTGTAATAAAATATAATAATATTGATAGTTATTTATATGTCAGAAAAAAATAGTGATCTCAAACTTAATGTAAATGCAGATGCATACATGCCAATGAGTGAAAAATTAAGAGAAAAGGAAAAAGAATTAAGAGAATATAAAAAAAATAATAATAATAAAAACAGCGAGTCTCTTGATATAAACAAAATGAATCCATTTATACCAAAAAAAATGCGTAATAACATAAATATTAGAGTTGGTCAAGTTTATTTTATTGAAAATGCACTTACATATTTTGATATACCAAATGCAAACCATACCGGCAATAAACAGTGCGTCATTGGCAATATTGATAATGAAAATGTCTATCTATACCTTTTAAACTCACAAATGAGCCGGGCGGCAAAAAATAATACTGAATATCAAAAAAATTATATACCCGTTTATAAAAATTCACTGATGGGAACAAATAAAAATTTCAAAGTTAAAAAATCAGTTTTTTTAAAAATGATTAATGATGGGCAAATAACATGTATAGGCGTCTGTAATGAATCGGATTCAAAAGAAGTTGAAAAGGTTGGAAATACTGATATGTTGAAGAGGGCTATTGAAAACTACAAATCAAAAGAAAAAATAAAACAATCAATAAAGAGGATGAAAGATGGAAAAATAAGGCCATATCAACCACAGCAATACAATCAACAATACGATTATCATTATGGATACGACCAAATGTATAACACAAACAATATCTATGGCAATAATCAAGATGATGGTTACTATTATGGTTACTGATATTGATAAATTAAAAGTTCATTTAGATTTTGGTTTGTCAATCTACCGCCTATTCACGATTTATGGAGATTTGTAAAATCATTACACCAAGTTCATTTGACGAGTTTTACATGTGGCTTTCCGCAAATCACGCACGTGAAAAGGAAGTTTTCGTAGAGGTCAAAAAGGGCAGGCCGGCGGACGGTAGTTTATCCTACATGGATGCTGTTTATGTGGCCTTGTGCTTTGGTTGGATTGACAGTGTTTGCAGGAATGTGAATGGCAAAACGGTGCAAAGATTTTCTCCGCGACAGAAGAAAAGTCCGTGGACGGAGCTGAATAAAGAGCGCTGCAAGTGGCTTGAAAAGCGTGGCAAGATGACTGATGCTGGGCGCCGTGCACTTGCAAATTGCAAGGACAAATTTGAAATTTCTGCGCGTATGCGAGAAATCATTGGCGGCGATGACCTGTTGCGGCGGCATTTTTACTCATTTCCAGAGATTTATCAGCGCCTGCGAATTGATAGCATCCAGTGGCATTTTCCCTACAAAAATCGGCGCGAGATGTATGAACGACAGATTGAAAATTTCATCAAACAAACCCGCCTTGGCAAGATGTATGGCAATTTGAGTGATTATGGGAGGTTGTTTTGATATAAGAGTGAATAAAAAACTTGCATATTATAATATTACAATTCACTATAAATTGATTTTGTTATGACAAATAATAGGACTGGCGCAATCTCAGAGAGAGAGAAGAGGAGGAAGAGCTGGTTGAGTTGGAAGTAGAACCGCACTTGTTTAATTATTGGCCATTTGTTTTTTGTTTAATTTCGGCTATTTATTATTTTTTTGAAGATGTCACTTGTGCCTTTGGACTGATTATTTTGTCTGTTTATTTCTTTCTAAGGGTAAGTTGCGTAAAATATCTCGTGACCAAGAAAAGAGTTGTTGTGAAAACTGGCATTATAAGCACTCATACAAATGAGTTGAGAAATTTAAAAGTAGAGTCAATCGCAGTGGAGCAGTCAATATTGGGGAATGTGCTTGGTTATGCCACATTAACGTTCAATGGAACGGGCGGTAATAAGTTGAAGTTCAAGAATATTGCTGATGTTTTTGAAATAAAATCGCAAATTGAGGATATTATAGAGAAAACAAAAACCGCTACAACTCACTAAAACATGCCTCAAAAAGCTTCTCCACCGTCCCCTCATTCTTATCCATAAACCTCTCGCAGTTGGCTTGCATTTCGGATATTTTGTTGTTTTTGATAAGCAAATCAATGTCCTCGCATACGGTCATGGTTTGGATGACAGCATTTTCAGCCAGCAAAGCTACTACGACATCCTTGCTTTTTTCACAATATGGCCCGACCAAAGTCGGCTTGCCAAGCGCCACTGGCTCAATAGGGCTGTGTCCGCCAATGTGCTCTGCAAAATTGCCACATACAACGGCGAAGTCACCAAGCTCATACAGCTTCAACAGCAGCCCCATTTTGTCAATGATTATTATCTGCGCTGTTTTTTTCTCTGTCAGTTCGGAATAGAGTAGGGGCTCAATGTCGTTCTTGCGGAACAAGTTAACAAGCCCTTGCACCTCTTCCATGTAGCGTGGAACAAAAATCCCAACGCACCCAGTCAGCGTTTTACGCATCAGCATGGTTTGTTGCCACACGAGGTAGAAAAATTCCTCCTTGTGCGGTGAGCCATAAACCACCACCCGCTGGCCACTGATTTGCTTTTTCAAAAGTTCAAGTTTTACTTTATCTTCGTCCGCAATCGTGGCGTTTTTGATAGCATCAACCGTGGCGTCAACCTTCAAGTTGCCGTAGCATTTTATCTTTTTCTCAGCGCACCCGAGTGCAACAAATTTTTCCGCTTCAACATCGCTCTGCGGGAAGATTTTTGTGTAGCAATTTAGCACCGGTTTGATGTAAAATCTCACCTTTTTCCACATATTAAAGCTTCTGTCCGACATCCTTGCATTGATGAGATAAACTGGAATTTGTTTCTTTTTCAACAATCTGACGACATTCGGGAAGATTTCACTCTCGGCAAAAAATGCCTTGTTTGGCTTCCAAGTTGAAATAAACCTTTTGAAGTATTTTTTTGATGGATAAGGACAAAATTGGTGGACTGCTCGCTCTGGAAGCCGCCCCACAACAATCCGCGCAGATGTCAATGTTGTGGTTGTCAATACAACAAAATGTCCATTTTCACACATTTTTCGTATCAATCCAATCGTTGACAAACTCTCACCAACGCTGACTGCATGCACCCAAATCACTTCGCTACAGCTATTGTTTTTCATGAAATCTTTCAGTTTTTCAATAGCATTTGTATCAGCAAAACCAAATTTTTCTCTTACCCTCGCTGCATCTTCTTTGCCTTTCCTGAGCCGATATTTTGCTACAATTTGCCAGAGCATCAAATAATAGGCAGATTATGTAATTTATTATTCAAGTCCATTTATAAATCCTTTTGAAAGATATGGTTTTATTTTTGTTATTTCATTGTTATTAATTGAATGTTCTGTGATATATGTTTTGAATTCTTCAAAATCGAATTTCTTCTCTTTTTCCTGAACTGCTGTTTTTACTTTTTCCGTTTGTTGTTTTTTATTTTTCTTTTTCTTTTTTTTCTTCTTTGTTTTAATACCTCCTTCGCCATTAATATAATTCATCAATTCGTCAATATTTAATTCGTCAATATTTTTTTTACTATCTTTATCTTCTTTCTTGTCTTCTTCTTTTTTATTGTTTATTTCTGAAATTTTTATTGCTTTTTTCACTTCATTATTATCAATTTTATGCTCTTCTTTAAATTTCTTTGATATTTTCATCCAAGGTTTGTCTAATTTTTTACAGTTGTCTTTGTAATTGTCTTTTTCATCTTCTTCCTGAAAATCTTCAAAATTATCATCATAAACATGATTATCGGATTTTGTTTCTATATTATCATTTATGGTCATGCCAACTCCAGAAATCTTTTTGTTTAATTCATCAATTTCGTTTTTTTTATCATTTACGCTTGGAAGTTGATTAAGTTTGTATTCAAAGTTTTTTATAGCATTTTGCAGACCTATTTGCTGTCTTTGTTTTTTTAGCTTATAATTTTTAATATTATCGCACTGATTTAAAAAATTATTATAATCATTAAACGTATCAATCAATGCCGAAATAGATTCTCCAAACGGAACCATTCTTTCGCTATTATTTTTCATACAACTATCAGTAGAATTTTACTAAATTTTATCCAACTGTCAACCTTGCAAATAAAATTCTACAAGCACAGTTTCAAACATGAGGTCATCCGCAAAGGACACAATACAACATTTTCAAAAGCTGCTTTTTTCCAAGCAAATTGGGCGCATAAAGGCCATTTTTTTGTATTCAACAATCGTAGTGTTTTATGGCAATTTTGTTGCAATAAAGCGGTTTGTTGTTGAAAATTTTCACACATATAAAACATTTTTTGCTCTACAATATTCAATCTCTGGCATCATAATAATTATCGGCCTCACAAGCACAATTTTGTTTGTTTTCTCATTTAGTAGGAGGTTGATGAAAGGTTTTGCGCTGTTCTTCGCATTCGGAAGCGGGCTGTATTCGTATTTCATCTACAAATTTGACATATACATGAATTCGCGCATTTTTGA
>CAMNMI010000020.1 GCA_946544555.1 uncultured Rickettsiales bacterium | reverse complement strand
GATATTGCTGTGCCGCGAATTCTCTTGTCAGAAACCTTATCCAGGGTGCGCTCAATAGATACTTCAATGGTGGTGTAGCACAGGATAATTCCACACATGAAGGCGATCATCATGATACTGTTATAGCATATTGCTGTGGCGAGCGCGAAGGCCACGAACGCTGTAAAAATGTAGCAACACCTGCGGATTGATATACCATGATGCAGCACAAACATTGGAATGAGACAGCCCACAGCCATGGCAATTTTGCACGCACCGCCCGTAATTGCTATGCCCGAAGCCGTATATCCCATGTCAAGCAAAATCATGCTGGCGACAGAACCAAACTGCCACGACAGGAAGTTGATAAGGCCGTAGAAGACCAGTAAATAGAGAAACTCTGGGTGTTTTTTGGCAACCTCAAACAGTGTCTGCCATATTGCCTTGAATGACTTTGCTTGATAATTATGCAGCCCCGACTGCTTTGCATTTGGCACAACCCGCATAATTATTAGCACGGTCGTGATATTCATCGCAATGCTGATGTAAATTAGCAGGTTATAGCCGTATATCTTGAATAGTCCCGCGGCCACGAAGTGCATGGATGCCAGAAGAATATCCATGACAAAGTAGTAAATAGACATCGCGCGCGGATAAAGCGACACCTTGCCGTTTGCCGACAGTGTGTTGTAGATATACGCACCCACCTTGCCGTAAATGGAGCTATATGACACGCCGCTGACAAGCACAGCGAGCAGATATGTCTCAAACGAGGCAGGCAGGAGGAATAGGAAATATGCTGAGAGTTTTAGTAGCCGCCCGATGAGGAAAACTGGCTTTGGCCCAAACTTATCAAATGCCATGCCGAACACGCTGTCCGAGAGGAGCCGCACGAGTTTTCTGGCGAGCAGAATGATTGACAACTGCAATGGCAGAAGACCGCTGTTTGTCAAAAATGGTATCAGCACAGTGCAGAAGAGTGCTGAATGCAGTGCGCCGAACGAGATTGTCTCTGTCAAAAATCGCGGAAAACTGAATGGTTTTTTTACTTCGCTGCTTGGCATAAATTGCGGGCATTAATCTTTGACAATTTTAAAAATCAACTTGATTAAATCTTGCAGGCCCTCGTGCGTGAGTGTTGATATGCAAATTGGCTCAATTTTTGTTGACCGTTTGAACACGCCAACACGCTTTTTTAGCTCCTTCCCATTCAACAAATCCACCTTGTTAAATACCACAATTTCCGACTTCTTCAAGATGTCCTCGTTATATTCTTTTAGCTCTTTTTTTATCGTTTTGTAGTTCTTCAACAGGTTATCATCACTCGCGTCAAGCATGTGAATTAGCACCCTGCAACGCTCTATGTGCTTCAAAAATTTGTCGCCAAGACCAACTCCCAGGTGTGCGTTTTCAATCAGCCCCGGGATGTCGCACACAACAACACGTCCGCGCCCCTTTTTTATTACTCCGAGCGTAGGTTTTAAAGTTGTGAATGGATATGCGCCAATCTCCGATTTTGCGTTTGTGATGGCGCAAATCAAGCTGGATTTCCCAGCATTTGGCATGCCGACAAGCCCAACATCTGACAGCATTTTGAGCTTCAACTTGAACCACCCGCTCTCACCTTCTTCGCCCTTTGTGGCCGTGCGAGGCGCCTGATTTACTGATGTCTTGAAGGCCATGTTGCCAATGCCGCCAACCCCGCCGTGAACAATGACATACTCACTCCCTTCCTTATCCAAATCGGCTAACAGAACCTCTTCGTTCTCATCAAAAACCTGCGTTCCAAGTGGCACGCCAAGCACCATATTCTCGCCGTTCGCGCCAGTCATGTTTGCGCCAGCGCCACTTTTTCCGCTCTTCGCGCGATGATGTTTGTTGTAGTGAAAATACAGCAGCGTATTCAAATTGCTTTTCGCAACAAGAATGATGTCTCCACCTTTGCCACCATCGCCGCCATCTGGGCCACCGCGCGGAACATATTTTTCTCTGCGGAAGCTGCAACAGCCATTTCCACCGTTGCCTGCCTGCATGAATACTTGCACTTCGTCAAAAAAACGTTTGTCCATTGCCAAATCTGCCTACTATTTACTTGTGAAGGCCGCGACAACCTTGCCGATGAGGTCCTCCAAGTTCATGGTTGACTGCGTAAGTGAGAATGACGAACCGTTTGTCAAAAACATGTCGTCTGCACCTGGCTTGATACTCAAAAACTTGCCGCCCAACAGCCCGCTACTTGTGACTGCTAACACTGAGTCAGTTGGAATATTCAAGCCCTCTTTGATGCCAATTTTTACTTCAACTTGGAATGTGTTTGGGTTCAGCGTTGTCTCTTCAACCATACCAACGCGCAACCCCGCAATTTTGACCTCGCTGCCAACTTTTATCCCATCTATGTTGCTGAATTTTGCATGCAAAACGTTCTTGTATGTCTCACGTTTTTGGATCTTTCCAATCTTCACAGTATGCGACACAAACAGCGCACAAATCAGCAAAATCACTGCTCCAATAATCGCCTCAAATGATTTTTTTTCTTCCATATTGGAATAATTTTTTGATAAGTATAATTGTCAAGCTCTAAAAACTAAGATGTTGACTACTTTTTTTTTTTTGTTAACATAATAGTGTTTGGAAATATGAGTAACAACATTCGTACATTATCTGATATGCCACAAGATATCAGACAGAAATGTAAAAGTAATGGGAACATTCATACATTATCTAATAAAAGGATATCACAAAGCAAGGGGCGAAAAATTGGAAGAGAGCCGCAAGACAGGATTGTAACGTTTAATGATTTAGACATAGTGAGATATAATCGCCAATTGTTGGAAGCAGAAAGAAAAGAAAAAAAAGGCGACATTATATTGAATGTAATGCGTAAAAAAGATGGAAGTCAGTATTTTCTTCATCCTTATTTTAACTCATCTGGATCGACGGTGTTTATTAATCCTGAAGATCTTTCCAAAGGTTTTTATGAAAAAAACGGAAAATTTTGTTATGGTAAAACTGGTGGGAACACGGGAAATAAACTGAAAGAATTTAAACAGGAAGAGATAGAAGAGTTAAAAATAAAAAGGACAATGGATGAAGAAGATTTTAATAAAAGAATTAACGAAACTGAATTAAATAAATATTTTGGCAAATTTAACCAACCAGGGTACACATGGGGTAACACCGATATAGAATTAATTATGAATAACGTTGACAACCAAAAAGAGCAAAAAGAAGAAAGGAGAAAAGTTGAAGAAAAAAAAAGTAAAGATGAATATTTTGGCAAATTAAAAAAACCAGGATACATAGTGGGTAGCCATTTTCCAACCTTTGAAAGCAAAGGTCTAATGTACGACGTAATAAAAGAGCCAATGGACAACATAATAAAAGGGCCAATGGACAGCGTTAGAAAAAAGAATAATTATAATTGTACTTCAACCTTGACACATGAAAGCACAGGTACAGATAGCAATCTTGAAAACTTAACTAATAGTGTCATCAATCAGAACGGTACTAACTCCCTTGATAGTAGCCATGAAGATTATCTCTGGCCAAATAATTATAACGACAATAACTTTGATTATTATAGCTGGCTAGGTAGTGAGCTAGAAAACTATTATATATTAGATACTGATCAAGCTCCAGGTATACAATATGACCACGAAGATAAAAGTTGTTCTTTTTCAAGCAAACCAGACAATAATAGTTATTATACACAAACATATACACCGCAACAGATAAGTAATAACATAAGCTACAACACATATTCAAACTATCCTTATATTTACGATGGGGAATACAACTATTTTTAACAAATAGTTTGACAATAATTTCCTTCTTCTTTCAATTAGTTAATGACTTCACAATCGCATCTCGTATTGGCACGAAAATATAGACCAAAGATACTATCTGAGCTGGTTGGACAGGATGTGTTTGTCAAGACAATTTCCAATGCAATAACCACAAATAAAATTCATCATGCATTCTTGTTGACTGGCACACGTGGGGTCGGAAAAACTTCATCTGCGCGCATATTGGCATTGAGTTTGAACTGTAAAAAAGCCGATGGGCCTACATTGACACCATGTTTGGAATGTGATTGTTGCAAGGAAATTTTGAACGGAAGCAACCCAGACGTGATTGAATTTGACGCTGCGAGTAATACTGGAAAGAGTGAAATCCACGACAACGTAATTGACAAAGTGAACTACGCACCAATCATGTCAAGGTATAAAATCTACATCATTGACGAGGTTCATATGTTGTCAAAAGCTGCTTTCAATGCACTATTGAAGACACTTGAAGAGCCACCAGAAAGAGTGAAATTCATCTTTGCGACAACAGAGGTCAGAAAAGTGCCAATCACGATTTTGTCAAGGTGCCAGAAATTTTATCTGAAAAATATACCAGAAGATGTCATTTTTAACCACTTGAAAAGCGTGTGCGACAGGGAAACGGTGATATACGATGATGACAGCTTGAAGCTTGTTGCTAAATATGCCAATGGCTCAATGAGGGATGGGCTTTCGCTGCTGGATCAGGCCATAAGCATCACAAATTCAAATCTGGAAATTAGCGCTGTCAGCACAATGTTGTCAATTCCAAGCAGAGAGCTTGTTGCGAGGATGTTTAAATACTGCTACATTGGAGACATCAAACAGGCAATGGAAGTGGCAAACGAGTTTATATCTGGCGACATTGAGAGCGCTTCGGTAGTGAACGAGTTGATGGAAGTCATCTTGGATGGCCTGAAAATTGTGAGCGGAGTTATCACAAAAGATGAAACATGCCATGAATTTGCAAATGTGCTCGGCGAGCAAATGGATGCGGACAACCTGAATATTCCGCGCCTGTTGCGCATGTGGCAGATTTTGTCAGCATCTTTGCAGGAAATGAAAATCATTCAGGCCAAGCAGTATTTTACGGCCTTGATATACAAATTGTGTTATTCTTCAACCCTGCCAACGCCCGTGGAGAGCTTGAAACTTATCAAGGACGAGCTCTTGCAGGAGACATTGAAGCAGTTCCCAGATGGTAAAATTGTGAAATAAATCAAACAATATATTATTTTCAGGAAGAAATCAAAATTAACAGTTAATAATAGCTCTAAATTTGGCTTTAAAAACACAGCCATTTTGTCATCAACTTGACATTTATTTTTAATCATGGATGTTTTATACAGCTGTTTTTGTAGTATGTAAGGTTAAATGATACCAGAGAAGCCAGCGGATAAATCGGTTAAGGATGCTGACACGAGCGATTTAGAAAAGCAGCTTGAAAAGGACATACAAAACGCAGAAAAACAGCAGGAAGAGGAGGTAAAAAAACAGAAACCAAAGCTCGCGCAAAAGGCCGCAACTAAATATGCAAAATATGCAATTTTGGGTATATCAGCCATTTTGATAGGATACAAAATGTTTTTTTCTGTCAAGGCAGCACAAGAACAAACAGTAAAGAAGAAAGAAAGAAAAAAATATAGCTATTCAGCTGCAAATGAAGCCAAAAGAAAGGAAGAAGATTTTAAGAAAGGAAGACCAGAAGCTATTAAAAGTACGCCAGCGCAAGAAAAAGTAAATGTAAGAAAGTTGGCATCAATAGATGACCAAAGTATTGTCAACGCAGAAAACATTAGTAATGTCCCAGTTCCATCACTGAATTTGCCAGCTGTTCCAGAAGTTCCGAAGGTGGAAAAAATTGTTGTTGAAGAGAAAAAAAAAGATGAAAAGAAAAAAGGAAATATGCCAGGTTTGCCAGGTTCTCCTCTTTCTGAAAATAGTGAAAAAGGCCAAGATACAAGAACTGGACGAGATGTTAAAACAAATGCGGCCAATAACAAAGCAAGAAAAGTCAAAGAAAAAAGTGCTCTTGAAAAAATGTTCTTGATGAGTGGTAATGGATCAGTCGATCAAGCAACACAAAGCGCAACACAAGACAGCTTTTATATTCTTGATCCATCAAGCGTAACAGTCAAACAAACAAAAAAAGAAGATGAGAATAACAACGAGACAAGATTGCAAGATTTAGAATATACAATAGCAACTGGAAAAGTGATTGAGGGTGTACTTGAAACAGCAATAAATTCTGAAAGTCCTGGTGCAGTTAGGGCAGTTGTTTCAGTTGATGTTCTCGGTGAAATGGGCGATTATGTATTAATACCTCGTGGCTCGCGTTTATATGGTTCATACACCACAGCAACCAGCACCGTGCAAACAAGAATATTACTTACATGGAACAAGATTATTAGGCCAGATGGATTGGTTGTTTCAATGACGGCTGATACCTACGACCAGAGCGGTAAAAAGGGACTTGAAGGAGATATAGACACAAGATACGGTGAGCTATTTAGAAACGCCCTGCTCTACTCGTTCATAACGCTTGGAACAGCCGTTGCGGTTGAGAAAATAGCAGGCATCAAAGGTTCTCACATTACAACAAACGGTGTAATTTCGTCAACGGCAATTTCCCCTTCCACAGCCGCCGCACAAAGCATGATTGACACAGCCCAAGACATTGCTGACAAGATGACAGATGGTATAACAGACGACCTTGACCCAGTGTTTTCAATTCCACAAGGAACATTGCTAAAAATCATGCCAAGTGCTGATATTGTCATAAAAACTCCTTACAAAAAAGGTGCGCTAAATCCGCTTATAAATTAGCTTCCCATCTTGACATTTCTATTTTCTTATTTGTACTCTCTACGTTCCAACATGTTTTTATGAAAATTTCATCACTTAAGATGTTCTCTTCGAGAGAGAGAGAGAGAGAGAGAGAGAGAGTAGCAAGATAAATCTTTCACGAACAAAAATCTTCATTGTTTGTTTATTTATATTATTTGCTTCATCGTTTGGATACGTATCCTATGTCTATTGTAAATATCGCGATGTAAGAGTTATTGGTATAACAGGAGGTTTAGGAAACCAGCTTTATCAGTATGCATTTGGATATATTTTTCAAAAGAGAACTGGCAAAAAAGTATTATATGTTAATCATATAAATGAAAACGATGAAAGACCATGGGTGCGTTTTTGGCTAAATCATTACAATATCAATGTTGATTTGTTTAAACCAAACAAATTAGAAAAAAAACTTTTGAGGATAAAGAAGAAAACCATTGATTTAAATCAATGTAATTTGGAATGTCTTTTAAAAGAAGAAAAAAACACACATTTTCGCAAATATCATATAACTTTCTTTGATGCAAATTATTTCCACGGCTACGAAGATGACATAAGAAAAATGTTCACGACATTGTCTGATAAATACAAAAATGAGTTGGATGAGAAAAATCTTGCAATGATAAAAGAAATGCAATCACATAAAAATTCTGTGGTCGTTAATATCAGATTAGGAGATTACCTTCGTCATCCACTATTGAATATCTGCAACTTTGATTACTACAAAAGAGCCATGAAGGTTTTTGACAAGATGGAAGACGTGCATTATTACGTATTCTCAGACGACATGGAGGGAGCAAAGAAATATTTCAAAACAAACAAACCAACAACATATGTTGACATAAACCCTCTTGAAAAGCCATATTTGAACTTGATATTATCTTCAAGTGCAAAGCATAATATTGTTTCAAATTCATCGTTCGCTGTGTGGGCCGGGTTGTTGAATGGTAATCCAGATAAGATTGTGGTTTGTCCTAGTGAATTCCTTCGCCAATCACAATATAACACAACATTCAGTAAAGAAAGGATCAAGGAAGCAAATAAAACTTACTATCCAAAGGATTGGGTCAGAATTGATACGACACAAGATAAAGCATTGGATATAAATGAGATTGATACAAAATTCGCTAATGATGTTATAAAAGAATTAAAAAAAACTGTGCCAAAAATAGCAAAATAAAAGAATAATCTCCCGTGTTGCGCCGCCCGAGGCCACACCATCGCAGTTTGTAACCCTCCACACTGCGCAATAAAATTAATCCTTGCACTTTATTTTTAAATTTTACAATGATTTATAAATTATGACAAAGAGTGTGACCAATTTGAAAAAATATATCTCTGCATTAGCAATTGGTTTTTTGACCTGCTGGTGCCTGTTTTACTCCAATTTTTCATGGCTGTACTCTGTTTTGTTGTCAAAGTTGTCATACCGTGGCATAACGTATTTTGCGCTATTCCTCTTCTCATACATTGTTTGCGTCATATTTTACGACCTGTTTTCAGGCTTCATTGAAAAAGAACGCACGCACAAAATAGTACATTTCTGCAAGTGGATAATTACTTTTGCGCTCTTCGGAACGCTTTACGCAATCTGCGAGCACACAATCACCGACTGGAAAAGTTCGGTCATCAACATCCTTAACCTGATGCTCTATATCTTCGTTTGGTACAGCTTGTTGAAGGCGTTCAAAGTGTGGACGAACTACGGCAAGTTCTACAAAATGCTGCTGAGCGACAAAATTTGCAAATACAACATCTACATTTTTATCCTATTCCTTATCGCCAACATCGTGCATTACAACTTCAACAACAAGTATTATGAAGTCGCATCTGGGCTCTTCCTTGTTTCGCTGTTTTGTCTGTTCACAGTGTGTCTTTTTTTGTCATTTTTGTTCTACCATCACAAACCATTGAGGAAGAAAATCGAGGAATTCAGCCAAATCACAGAAGAGCGCAGGCGCCGCCACGACACTCCAAAAGAGGTCTCAATTGCATATGACCAGATGTCGTTAATTACGCTTTTGTCAGTTGTTAGCAAGCGCGTTTTTGACATTAGCAAGGACGTAGATTTCCAGTTTATATTCAGTAAGCTCTTCAAAATTTTCTGTTATTCCATATCTCTTATTACAACTTGTATCTACACAAAACAGCTGAAAAAAATATCAAAAACGCTCGGTTGTGTTGCTTGCGTGATAGTCGTATTGCTTGTCTGCGCAAACAGCTCGTCTGCCAGAGAAGCTATTGCAAATCCAAGTTTCAACCGCACGATAAACCTCATTATTGACTATGTCTTCTTGCCATTTGGAACAATCAAAGTCATAGTGCAAATCATCACCATTTTTGTAGCAAAAAGGGCCACTTCAATCAGTTCTGACTACTTCAAAATTGCAGCATTTTTCTCAATGGTGACAGCATTGAACCTCATTGCCAAAGGGAAATTTACAGACAATACAATCACGATGTCGCTCTACAAGTGCTTGCTCTACACCTCTGTCATTTTCATCGTTGCATTTTTTAATAGATTGGAGAAAAAAACAAAAAATTATAGTAAGTAGGTACACACAATCCAATATTAAAACTTGACTATTATAACTTATCAATGATATTCTGTTGTTATTCAATGCCTTTAACAAAAAGAAAGATACATTACTACCGCAATCGTAATTTCTTACCAGTTGGATACAAAACAAGCTTGTCGCGTAGCGCAAAAAATATGTCCGTCAGCAGATTTTTGTGGGAAATGATAAAGGATGTAAAATGGAAGATTTTTGCTGTCTTGGTCGCATATTCAATCAGCACAACGGTTGACTGGACGCTTGGGCCAATATTTGCAAAGAGCTATACATCAATATTATCAAATTACGCAGGCGCACGCGCAGACATCATGGACGCAGTTTGGTTGCCAATTACACTGTATCTTGGTTTTTGGATAGGCACAGATTTGTTGCATCGCGTGGCCGGTTGGTTTTACGCTTGCAATGTTATTCCAGCATTCTGTGGAAGGGTCATCACATCATCGTTCAATAGAATTATTAGCAACTCGTATGAGTTCATGTCGCATTCGTCCACGGGAGAGCAAGTCAACATCATCCAGCAACTGCTTTTCTGCACCGAGTGCATGGTAAAAAACTTGGCACAGCGCATCATTCCAATAGCAGTCGCATGTTGCTTTTTGTTGTCATCATTTCTATTTATTCACTGGCAATTTTTCCTTGTTATCATGGTCTACATGGTCGGTTCGATGGCTATTTTCTTTGCTTCGTATAACAAAACCATGAAGTTGCAAGGCAAGATGATGTTAACATTCTCATCTCTCATTGGAAACATCACGGACATACTGATGAACATATCAAGTGTTTTAATGTTCTCGCGCAGAAATTATGAAATAGAAAGAATGAAAAAAATACAAAATTACAGCCTGAAACGCCGTTCCTCCGCATTGACATATGCAGAACTCATCAAAACATTAAATGTCATCTATTGCTTTGTGACGTGCGGATTAATATATATCTTGATGCTTTTTAGCATGTATAAGAACGGAATAATTGAGCTATCCGACATTGTATATTGTATCAGTGCAATGGGTGCAAGCTGTGGGTTAATCATGCAGTTGCAGTCCGAAATTGCTGACTTTATTGGCGACGTTGGCCGCGCAAGAAAGAACTTGGCGATGCTGACACAAGGAACAATTGCTGATAATATCATTTCCGGTGGCAGCGAGTTGCAAACCGAGAGCAACAAAATTGGTATAAAAATTGAGGACTTGTCATTTCAATATACACGCGATTGTCCTCTGTTTGACAAACTAAACTTGGAAATTAAGCCGGGTGAAAAGTTGGGACTGGCTGGCCGTTCTGGCTCTGGAAAAACGAGTTTAATAAACCTGCTGTTGCGTAATTTGTCGCCGAACAGTGGTAGTATCACGATTGCAGGCCAGAATATAGAACATCTGTCCGATGAAAGTTTAAAACAGTGTATCTCAATAGTATCACAGGACACCACACTGTTTAACCGCTCCGTCATTGAAAATATTCGTTATTCCAAGCCTGATGCCACGATGGATGAGATAATTGAAGCCAGTAAAAAAGCCAACGCGCATGACTTTATAACCGAGCTGGAAAATGGATATTATACCAAGGTTGGCGAGCGCGGAGGTCTGTTAAGTGGCGGTCAGCGCCAGCGCATCCTCATCGCAAGAGCTATTTTGAAGAACTCGCCGATACTGATATTGGATGAGGCCACTTCTGCACTGGATGCGGAGAATGAGAAAATCATCAATGACAGCTTGGAGAACCTGATGGAGGGCAAAACCGTGATTGCAATCGCGCACAAACTCAACACGTTGCGCCAGATGAATAGGATTATCGTGCTGAAAAACGGCAAGATTGTTGAGAGCGGCAAGCATGACGAGCTGCTTGAAAAAGGCGGTGTCTACAAAACACTGTGGCAAATCCAAACCGAAGGCATGATTGTTGAGTGATATGGAAGACACAATCTTCGCGCCAATTTGCCAGCTCGGAGGCAGCATTGTTGCAGTAAGATTTTCTGGCAAGAGCGCATTTGATATTCTTGATTTGTTCGGCGTGAAATATCGCGCAGAGGGCATAAACAGGGAGCTCGTGGCTGCAAAATTGACATACAAAAATGAGGTCGTGGACGAGGCGGTTGTGAAAATTTTTCATGAGCCAAACAGTTTTACTGGTGAAAATGTGGTTGAACTTGACCTCCATGCAAGCAGGTTGATACTTGATAAAGTGCTGAAAATAGCTGCCGAACTGCCAGATTTTAGGTTTGCAAAAAATGGTGAATTCTCGCGTCGGGCATTCTTGAATGGCAAGATGGATATTCTGAAAAGTGAGGGCATAAATGCGATTATCCGCGCGGAGACAAAACAGCAAC
>CAMNMI010000019.1 GCA_946544555.1 uncultured Rickettsiales bacterium | reverse complement strand
CCAGTTGCATCACCATACGGTTGCGTTTGGTTAGAAGCATTTTTAGAAAGAATACAATTAAACAGAAAACCCCGACCAAGTCCATCCAACGGAATTGTCCTCAAAATCTTCTCATCAAGTGCTTTGATTGTATTGATGTCTGCTGTTGTATATGCTGACGGAGCAAGCTTGGCCTGCGCATCTGGCATGTCGCCCGGCATGTAGCCATAGGTGTCGTAGAACTTTGCGAAGGCAGATTGGTATCGCTGTATTTCGTGGATTGTTGTCTGGACTTTTGCGCGCTCAACAATCTTACGTCCGCCCATGAGTGAGCCAATTAACAGCGCGACAACGCACATCACGATTGAGATTTCAACAAGTGTAAATGACTTTTTCCCGATCATTGTTGACTTATAAGAAAAGCATTTTAATAAAAAGCAATGAAAAATTCTGATTTGTGTTGGGCGCGGGGCGGAGCGAGTTTTTGCTCCGAGCGGGTCGGAGCGGAGCGGAGACAGGAGAGCGAGGAGGTTAAAAACCGCGAGGGGGTGGCCTCGGGCCGTGCCACATATTTTGTGCGGGTTTTTTCTATCTGTGTCGGTTTGATGGTTTCTTTGTCTCTGTCTTCATGTGGAACATATTCCAAACTGAAAATGCCTAAGACCACTTCATCTTCTCAAGCTGGCTAACTGCATAACTGAGGATGTTGTGCTCATCATTGGCTATTTCCTTATCATCAAAGCGCTCTGTGTCAAGTTCTGTCAACGGAGTTTTATCAACATCAATTTCATATCCAAGTGATGCATTTACGAATTCCAAATTCCTACGATAATCAAGGGTATTAAACACAACAATCGGCAACATTGAAATTTGCGAACCAATTTCACTCAATGCATTGTTGGCTGCAATTCTTGATATAGCAAGATGGACGTCCACTGGGATTTTTTTCTCTCTCACCATTGAGAAAATACCATTTCTCTGGCTCATTTGGTTATCACATATTGTCACAAAAAAGTCATCTCTGAACTTCCTCATTGTTGTGTCGTTTAGCTTGTAAATTCCATTGGTTTCTAATTCTTGAATTGCCCTTTTTACAGATGCCTGATTTGCACCATACATATAAAACAGCAACCTCTCAAAATTTGTAGGATAATTTGAATACAATACAGAATTTCCGTCTTCAACCTCTTTTTTTGTGTTAGCTGCTCCATTGTTTTGGAAGTCAAAGAAGAAATTGTTTTTTTCAACCCCAAGGATGATTTTTGCAATCGGTAGACCCATTTTTTTGGCAAAGTAGGCCGCCATTCCCAAGGACATATTAGAAGTTGGCACGGCAACGCAAAATGGTTGAAAATCTAACCTCAATGCCATCTTGAAAAATGCAGGAAGATAAGCCAAGATGTTTAATATATTCAACTCATTGATGAATGTCAGGTTTATCATCTCACGCAAACTGGTATTGTTGTAAATATCATATCTTGATTTGTTGATTGTGGCTATATCCATATCGGCTGTGGCATAACCAAAATTCAAGACCTTTGGTTCAAAAATCTTGACTTTCTCTTCCTCATCGTCATCATCGTAAATTCCTTTTAATCTGTTGGCTTCTCTTTCTGCTTTGCGTTGTTCTGTGGCCCTTTTTTCTGCTTCAATCCATTCCTTTTCCAGTTGATTAATATCAATCCCATATCTATCTGCTTCATCTTGGGTTAGTGTCTCGGCCTTATGCATCAACGACCTTGTGGAGACGTTGTTTGTGGCATTGAAGACAGTAAATGCTCTAATCCATTTCTTGTTTCTGGTGGCAAGAGCAGTGCTCAATGCAGAATTTCCATCTGATATATCAATGATAGAACGAACTTTTCCTTCTTTTTCAGCAAAGTAGTTTATAAACTCCGCTGCAAGACAAAAACCATAATCCTTCACACATCCAGATGGCCCATAGGTCAAGCTTGCCATGTCAAGGTTTTCATCCAATCTTGTGGAAGAAAAATATTTATCTCCCATTGTTCGCGTATGTTCGTCTATTGGCACACCGAAATCACCAAACCCACTAAATGCACGTTCAGTCAGTTCATGCAGAACATCCTTGTCTATTCCCTTATCACAAAAACGTTCTAACAGTTCGGCCATTATCTGTGGATATGACATTTCACTAAACTTGTAGATTTCTTTGTATTCAAACTGTGAGATGAAGCTTGGGACGAATATTCCGCCATTGTCCTCTGCAATAGGGTTTAGGACTACTTTCTTGAAATCTCCAATAACTTTACTGTTTCTTGTGCTAAGAAAAAACATATCAAACAACTGGCAGGGGCAGTAGGATTCGAACCCACGACCGACGGTTTTGGAGACCGCTACTCTACCAGCTGAGCTATACCCCTATGGCTTTATGCTAAGAATGATTTTGTAATTGTCAACAAGATGGATTATTCATTTTGTTTTGAAATTGTTGCGCGGCGCGGAGCGCATTTGGCCACCGAGCGGAGCCCGAGCGCAGCGAGGGCGGTGGAGCGAGGCGCAGCCAAATGGCGAGGGCGTGGCCTCGGGCGGCGCAACATAGATTGATAGCTGGTTCAACAGAGCGTTTTTTTTCTTGCTAAAACAGATATTTTGTAATAAAATTATATTATTAATTGTTATGAACCAGAGTGATAAAACTTATCCAGATGTTGCTTTAATTGCTTTGTGCGATGAAAATACCGAAGAAGTTGATATGCACAATGAAGAAGATTTGAACAATGAAGAGGTTGATGTATCACGTAATTATAAAGACAGCTACAAAAACAGATATGCAATAAGTCATGTCATAATTGGTAAAGAAAATGAAAATATAGAGAAAAATTTGGAGTTTTTTAAAGAACTTGATAAAAAAGCCAAGGATTTAAAGGTTATCAAACTTCATTTGGTATGTCATGGAGCATATGATACAGTTCCGAATTCAAAAAAACGATTAATGTCCGTTCATAATCCAAAATATGTAGACAGTGTAAAAGCGCATCTAAAAGCCCTAAAAAAAATTATGTCGCAACACAAGGAAATCAAACTGTATATTTCACACGACAGTTGCTTTGGTGCAAGAATGTATTATAAGGACGGCAAATTTTTTGACATATTTGATGATATAAAGAGTGAGTTAGATGGGGTGCTTGACAGAGTGGCACTTGCAACATGCAGAAATAAGGTGTTGGAGACTCGGGCACCAGGAAGGCCCTGGGGCTTAACAAGTATAAACGATGGCATAAGGCGTTCCGGTGGAGTATTGTATTTGGTAGATGCTTTGCGAAGAAATAATAAACAGTTCGAAGCACCCATTAAAAAACTTAAAAAAATAGTTCGTGGCGCGTTGGCTCATTTTGATCGTGTAGCTGGTAATAAAGATAAAAATCATGATGATTTCGTAAGAGGAGCCGTAAAGGCATACTTGTGGCCACTATATTCTGAGTTGAGCAAAAGATTGAATTTTCGTAGATATTATTACTTTGATAAAAACAATAAAAAGAGAAAATTTGCCAATAGCACAAAAGAAGCCCAGAAAAAGAAAAACGAATTTCTTGGTCTCAAAAAACGAAATGTGCCTGCCAAGACAAATAAGGAAACCTTAGCAGAAGCAATTGAATGGTTCTATAAGTTGTAAGGGAGGGTTAAGGGCGCGGACCGTTAGTGTCTCGCACGAAAAAAATTAAAATTTTGGTGTTGCGCTGCCCGAGGCAATGTTCTTGCGGCTTGCATTTTCATCGCTCAACACTCCTTCGCTCACGCCCAGATACCTTCCTCGTGCAAACATACTATGCTCTGTACAACATTAATAAGCTATCAAAACCCATCTTGACAATTATAACTTATCTTCTAATCTAATTTAACTTGTTTGCTTGTATGAGCATTTTGTATCTTGATATAGAAAGGATTTGTTTAACTGATGACAAGTTGGAGGAAGTATTTTATACAACAAACAAGACAAACGTCAATTATAATGAGTTTGCAGATGCAGTTAAGCGCCACAAACATTTGAAAATTTTTATTAACAGTTTTTTCACTTTTTCGGAATACAAAAACTTTACAAACGGAACATTAGCGCAACATAAAAAGACGATAGATGGAGAACTGGCAAAAAAGGAGGTTTTGTTTGGAAATTATAATAACATTTTTGAAAAAGGAAAGGGTTTGTTGCACACAAATGATGTGATAATAAATAAGGTCATTACGGATGCTAACGAGGCACACATCAAGAAGGTTTTTGATGTACTTTATTCGCTGGATATAAATATAAACAATACATATTTGTTTGTGCATGCCGTGCAGTCAATAGGCGTTGACCTGACCGCTAAAATGAATAACAATTTGAACATCAGTTTGTTTGCGTTGGAAGAGGGCATAATAGTGATTGTCTCAAATGGAAAGAACTTTTTATTTGGTCGTTTGGTTAGAAGAAAGCTTGATGAAACTCCAACGCAATCGGCAGCAAATATTCTTGAAACAACATTAAAACATGTAGGAACGACATTTGAATTTCTCACAAGCACTGCGCGTGTGAAGATTTTTACAACAGTTGACATTAATCAGGAAGAACTTTTGTCAAGCAGTCCATTTTTCAATGGCATAGATTTAAACATACAACAGCTATCACTTGACATATCAAACATTGTGCATTCTGTTCCAGATATTGCAAACGAGCTTGGTCTTGCGAAAATGGCATTAAAAAACCTGAAAAATGTAAAAAAACTGGAAAGCGGAGGTTTAAAAAAACACAAAGCTTTATTTTACACAATACGGTGTTTATTTGTTGCTTCAATTGCATGTGCTTGTGGTGTCTTGTTTTTTGCATCTTTTAGATTAATTGGCTCAAATGCAACAAAAGCACAGCTTGAGAGATCAAAGTTCGAGTTAAGCACGCAGCAGGCACAATATAACAAGCAGAAGAAGATATTGGAAAGATTGTCTGAGAAGATATTGCTAACAATGGCATCAAAAATTAGCGATCCAAATGTGAATAATAATCATGTTGATACCATAAGAGATATTGCCGAAATATTCAAGAAATACCGCGGTTCAACATATGTTGAGGGATATAAGTTCTCATGCACAGATTGCACTGCAAAAACAAGAAAAAACACACTTGAACTTGATGTTGCGTTTTTTAATCAGACATTATCAGCAAAGCTTGCATTACAAAACATTGAGAACTTGAAAAATGAGATAATTACAATGTTGAAAAAAACATACACAAATGTTGATATAAGTTTTAAAGATATTAATGATAAGGAGAGAAAAAAGTTAGCCTCAAGAGACATCAGGGACAAAATGACTATTCTGTATTACGGCGACACGACAATAAAAGAGGAAACTTCAAGCGGTGAAGATAACAATGCAGCTCAACCAGCAGATGAATAATTATGGGCTTTTTCACAAAAACTCCTCCAAAAAAAATCAAACTTATTGTTGGTCTTGGAAACTATCCAAAGGAGTATGAAATGACAAAGCACAATGCTGGTTTTTTGGCGATTGACGCAATCCAGCGCAGTGGTAATTTTGATGAATGGCTTGATAACAAAAAGCTCAAATGCAAGATTTGCAGAGGTATTTTTCACAATCAAGAGTGCATTTTGATAAAACCGCAGACATATATGAATTTGTCAGGCGAAAGTGTAATTGCTGTGGTGAAGTTCTACAAAATCAGGCCAGAGGACATAATAGTTCTCCATGACGAATTGGATTTGAAATTCGGGCAAATCAAGTATACGCAGTCGCGCAACCCGGCTGGCCACAATGGGATAAAGTCAATAAATAGTCATGTTCACGAGCCATATCATCGGGTGCGCATTGGCATTGATAGGCCACCAAACAGGCAGTATGATGTTGCGGCGTATGTGCTGTCAAAATTCACTTACGAGGAGCAACGAAAATTGGATGATATTTTGGAAGAAGTAGAGGAAATGGTTAAAAACTTGTTGTGTTGAGTTTTTGTATTGATTTTGTTGCGCCAGGGGCGGAGCGAGTTTTTACTCCGAGCGGGGAGGCGCGGGAGCGCCGACATAAGAGCGAGGAGGTTAAAAACCGCGAGGGCGTGGCCGCGGGCGGCGCAACATAAATCAATAGCTTGTTTGAAAGAGTATAAAAACTTGCTTTTTGTGAAATAGTTTTAACGCTCGCAAGGTGAGTATTTTTACTGTTGCAATAGTTGGGCGCGCAAATGTTGGCAAGACCACACTTTTCAACAGGATTGTCGGCAAGCGGCAGGAGGCCATAGTTGCAAATGTGGCAGGTGTTACTCGCGACAGAAATGAGGTTGTGGCCGACCTTTTTGACATCAAAGCAAAGTTTGTTGATGCGGCAGGCATAGAATTTACTGGCATGAGGACAAAAAATGTCATTGAAAAACAGATGTTCCAACAGGCCGTGAGGAGTATTGAAAATGCGGATATTTGCGTGTTCGTGATTGATGGAAAAGTTGGTGTAATTGACACAGATATGCAAGTGCTGAACCTCCTCCGCAAGCACGAGAAAAAGGTTATCACGGTCATCAACAAGGCCGAAAATGCAAACAACATTGACATTGACAATCTCTATCAACTGGGCGACAGGCCGATACTGATTTCTGCATCGCACAATCTGGGAATTGGTGATTTATACGAGGCGCTGTTGCATGAATATGAGCTCTACAAGCAGGCACACGATGAGGAACAGGAGCCAGTTGAAGATACCAGTCACAAAATCCGTATAGCTATTTTAGGGCGACCAAATGCTGGTAAGTCAACATTTTTGAATAAGTTGCTTGGTGAGGAAAGGGTTATAGCCAGTGAAATTGCGGGCACAACGCGGGACAAGGTGGAAATTCCGTTCACATGTGGCGGCAGAGAGTTTGTCCTGATTGACACTGCGGGCATCAGAAAAAGGCATAAGGAGGGCGACAACTTGGAACTTGCATCAGTGGACAAGAGCTTTGAAGCATTGCAGTTTGCGGACATCGCCGTGATGATAATGGATATATCGGTGGCGCTGGAAGAGCAGGACTTGACGCTTTGCCAGAAAATCTGCAACGAGGGCAGGATTTTAGTGATTTGCTTCAACAAATGGGACTTGGTTGACAATGTCAAGGAGAATACCGAAAAACTGATTGACATGCTGAAAGAGCGCATCAGGAAGTCCATTGCGCAAGTGAAGGGCATTGTATTTTTTACGTGCTCGGCGCTGCATGATGATAATCTGAGTGACATGCTTGCGGAGCTGGCTGTGCTGTATGATAAGTGGAACACAAAAATCGGAGCCGGGCGCTTTAATAGGGCGATTGCGGATGCATATAAACGCCCTGGAATAGTGCAAGAATTGAAGATAAAATACATCAATCAAATCAAGGTGCGGCCGCCAACTTTTGTAGCATTTAGTAGCCTCAATGAGAAGAAAATTACAATATCCAAGATTGAAGCACTGAAAAATTGGCTTTACCGCGAATTTGATTTGCTGGGAATACCAATAAGACTGTCTGTTAGAGGAAAAGTTAAGGACAAATGAAAGCATTTAGAATATTTTTCTACATCAACAGGTTGCTTTGCCGAGGTATCGTAAAGGTTATTACAAAGATAAAGGTGCTGGTATTCTCATACATCTTAGCGCTTGTGCCGGCTGACGAGCATGAGGATGGCTATTCAATTATTGGCCGCTCAAAAATGGTTTTGATTGCTGTTGCGATATTTATTTTACTGCTTGCGGTGCGGTTGACATTTCTGCTGACAAAGGACATCTACGCCCACAAAACATCGCGCTATAACATTGATGCCAAGCCATTCAACAGATTGGAAATTACCGACAGAAATGGCAAGGTTTTGGCAAGGAATATTGTGGTTTATGACCTATATTTGCAGGCGTCAAGGATGGAGAATATTCCCGCAGATATTGACAAAATCAACAAAATTGTGCCAAATGCGGTTGCCGACAAGAAGAAAATTCTGGAAAAACTCAACAAACGCAAGGAAAATGGCAAGGTGGTTTTTATCAAAAGTGGACTGTCAATTCAGCAAAAACAGGCACTTATGGACGCTGGCATAGATGGCTTGCTGTTTGAAAATACAGAGAAAAGGTTTTATACCTCGCGCTCGGCGAACAGTGTTGTGGGCTACTGCTCGGCCTCTGACAGATGCGTTTCTGGCATTGAAAAAGGCATGAATTCATATTTGAGGACGGTTGATAATGAGCCACTGCGGCTTTCAATTGACGGCAGCAGCCAAACTGTGATGCGCGATATTCTCCATCAAAAGATGGTGGAAACCAACTCACAAGGCGCTGCGGGCATAATAATGAACATTCACACAGGCGAGGTCATTTCCGCCGTCAGCTTGCCAGATTGCGACTTCAACTCATATTCAAATTGTTCATCATCTGCGTTATTTAACCGCTATTCTTATGGTGTCTATGAGCTTGGCTCGGTCTTCAAGTTGATACTCGCGGCCACTGCATTGCAGTCGGGAGTGTCGCCGTATAAAAAATACAAGCGCGAGGCATATCAGCTGGGGAATTTCACCATCCATGACATTGATAAGAAAGAGGCAAAAGGTGGTGAGTTGAACTTGATTGACATCATTCGCTACTCTTCTAATGTGGGTTGCGCGAAGGTGATGGAGGACATTGACCTGAAAAACCAGTTTGTATTTATCGCCAATCTTGGACTGCTGAAAAAGCTTAACACGGAGCTTCCCGAGCTTGGCAAGCCAATTTATCCAAAAAGCTGGACTTTCACAAACGGCGTGACAATTTCATACGGCCACGGAATTGCTGTTACGCCTTTACATTTTGTTACGGCAATTGCATCGCTTCTGAAAAACGAACCAGTGCGACCAACTTTCTTGGCGACAAATCCAAAGGACGTGGAGAGATATAACTATCGCTATCTTGATGAGGAGAATTTTGAGACGTTCAAGGACATCATGCGGCAGGTAATTAACAGTGGCGGTGGGAAGAGCGCATACATAGATCAATACGATATTGGCGGCAAGACAGGGACTGCCATTCAGCTCCGCAAGGGGCATTATGACCGCAACGCGATGGTGTTGTCGTTTATCGCGGCGGCGCCAATGAATAACCCGCAATATGTGTTTTACATCATGCTTGATACCCCAAAAGTAGATGCCTCAAACAGCTGGTATATCCGCGCAAGCATGCTTGGAAAGACCATGGGACAAGTCATATCCACAATTGGGCCAATGCTAAATATGAAACCAATCGGAAAGGATTAGGCGATGCTCTGTGTTTTGTTTAAACGATTTTTGTTTTTCAATGATATTTGTGCTGTTTTTTTCTCTTGTTCCTTCATAAGCTCTTCTGTTGTTTTTGTTTCTTTTTTTGGTTGATTGTTGTTGAATGCTTTAAAAAACTTTGCTTTCGTGTCTGCCATAATAAACTATAAATACATTTGCATTATAACAACCAAAAAAAATATTGCAAATGAAAAAATTGAAGTTTTTTTTGTTGTGCGGCGCGGAGCTGGGTTTTTCCTCCGAGCGTAGCCGAGCGGGAGCGATGGCGGGTTGAGTGAGGAGTTGAAAAACCGCGAGGGCGTGGCCTCGGGCAGCGCAACAAAAAAAATAAAAATTTTACAATAAAAATTCCCCACATATTACCAACTGTGCCAAAGAAAAACTCAAAACAGACATTATTTTCTACCAAACAAAAAAACGATATTGAACTTATCACAGGCCAGCGGACCGAGATAATTTACCTTGCAGGAATATACTGTTTTGGTCAACAGAATAGATGTTTTTACTACTCATTTGATGCGAGTTTGAAGGACAAAATCATCGGCTCGCTGGTAAAAGTCGGGTTTGGAAATAAGATTTTATTCGGCATCGTGTTAGAAGTGCAAGAGACCAAACTGCAAGACGGAAACGTCTCTTTTGGAGAGTGTGAGTTGCTATACAACAAAATCAAACCAATCAGTGAAATTCTGGAACCGCAACTATTGAGTGAAAATTTCCTGCAATTCATAGACAAAATGGCGTTTTATAACGTAATTGACAAGGAGCGGCTTTTGCAGTTAGTTATTCCAAATTGCTGGATAAATAAAAAGCGAGCACTGGCAGAAATCAAACCAAATAAAAAACGGCAGGAAATGATTGCAAAGGCAGCGCAAATCACGCTCTCGGAAGAGCAACAAGCCGTGGCAGATGCAATAAAGCTTGATGGATTTAATGTTTCTGTCCTGCAAGGAATAATGGGTAGTGGCAAGACATTTGTGTTCTTGGAATTGGTGAAGAAAGTCCTGCAAAGCGATAGCACGGCACAAGTCCTCCTAATGGTTCCTGAAATAGCACTAACAAATCAGTTGATTGAAACAGTTTGCAAGGTTTGTGGATATGAACCGCTGATTTGGCATTCATCGGTGACTGCTGCCAACAAGAAGAAATATTACGAAGCAATCATTCGCGGGACGGCAAGAATAGTCATCTCGGCGCGCTCGGGACTGCTGTTGCCATACAAAAATCTGCGCCTGATTGTCATTGACGAGGAGCATGATTTGTCCTACAAGCAGGATGAAGTGCCTGTTTATCATGCACGGGACATGGCAATTTTGCGTGCGAAGTGTGAGGCGTTGCCGGTAATTCTCTCATCTGCCACGCCATCTATTGAGACGCTGGCAAATGTCATTGGAGGAAAGTACCAGCTATTCAAACTGAAAACACAGTTTTTTCATTCCAATCCACCAGAAATTAAGTTAATCCCCAATGCGCTTGGTGGAAAGGCAGGATGCATAAGTGAAGAAGCTCGCGAGTTAATTCGCGAGACAGTCAAAAATGGCGAACAGGCCATGATTTTTATCAATCGGCGAGGCTATTCAAGGACTTTGCAATGCAAAGATTGTGGATTTGAAGCCAAGTGCGAGAACTGCGACAACCTTTTGGCCTATCACCGCAAGCGAGGTGAGTTAAAGTGCCACTATTGCGGCTATATCATGCGCGATGTGTTTGCCTGTCAGGAGTGTGGAAGTAAGCATCTGGAACCAAATAAGGGCGTTGGTGTGGAACAGTTGCAACAAGAAATCGGTGATTGGATTGAAAAATCTGGCCTTGAAAAGGAGATGGAGAGGAAAGTCAACACACTGCTTTTTTCCAGCGATGAGATAACAAAGGATGGTGATATAGAGCAGCTATCTGCAGAAATCCAGTAGGGAGATGTGGATATTATCATTGGCACGCAGATTATGTCAAAGGGGCACCATTTTCCGCGTTTGACTGCAATAATCGTCCTTGATATTGACCGCATGACTGTTGACGGCGATTTCAGGGCTTACGAGCGCATGTTTCAGTTGTTGTTTCAGCTATCTGGGCGGGCTGGCCGTGAGTTATCTGGTGCCAAAGTGCTAATTCAGACATCAAACAATAGTAATCAGGTTTTGCAAAATATCAAAAATCATGACATGAAAATGTTCTACAAGGAGGAAATCCAGCAGCGGAAAAAGTTCAATCTTCCACCGTATGCGCGGTTCATTTCAATCATCGTGGCGGCAGAGGTTGAGGAGCATGCACGACAATATGCGAATTTCATCGGACAAAAGCTGAGTGAATATCTGCCGCAGAATGCTAAACTGCTGGGCCCGCGCGAGAGCACCATGCATTATCTCAAACGCAGTTATCGTTATAGTTTTCTAATTGAGGCGGATAAAAATATGAATGTTATAAGTGCGCTCAACCACTTCCGCAAGGCCATTGAAGTGCCGCGGAACATCCAGTTGAAGGTGGATGTTGATTGTTATAGTTTTGGGTAGGCGTTGCGCGGGGGCGGAGCGCATTTGGCCGCCGAGCGGGTCGGGGCGGAGCGC
>CAMNMI010000018.1 GCA_946544555.1 uncultured Rickettsiales bacterium | reverse complement strand
GATCTACACTCTTTCCCTACACGACGCTCTTCCGATCTGCTTCAAGATTAGTTGCAAGTGCCGTCTCTTCTACGTTCTTGCCGTGAATTGCTTTTCCTGAATTGACGTCAATACTCACCAAGGCCTCTGTTGGATTGATAACCAAATATCCGCCTGACTTCAACGGAGCGATTGGATTTAGCAGCTCATCCAGCTTTTTGTCAATGCCGAACTTCTTGAAGATTGACATTTTGTCCGTGTAGAGCTTCAACTTAGCGCTCTCGTGTGGCATCAACTTCTTGACAAATGCGGATAGTTCTTCATAACCTTTCCTTCCGCTGACAATAATTGCACTGTCATCGCTGCCTTCGTAGTTATCTCTCACTGCCTGCGCGACAATGTTAACCTCCTCATAAATAGGGTTGCCATCAATTTTTGAGTGCACTGCTTTTTGTCTGATTTCATCCCAGAGGTTGCATAAATACTGGTAGTCGCGCTTCAAGTCATTAATAGATGCTCTGACGCCAGCCGTCCTGACAATCAGCCCCATGCCGAATGGAAGGTTAAAACTGCGGATGATATTCAAAATGCGCTTTCTGTCTTCGTATGAGAAAATCTTTTTTGACACGCCAGAACTTCTGGAACTGTTTGGCATCAGCACACAATATCTTCCCGGCAAGCTGATGTAGGTTGTCAGCGACACACCCTTGTTTCCGCGCTCATCTTTGAAGACCTGCACGAGCACTGTCTGGCCGCGCTTGATGACTTCTTGAATGCTGTATTTCTTGTAGATACGATATGCTGCGCGCGCTTGATTTTTCTTCTCCTCGTTGGATGGCTCGCCCTCCTCATCCTCATCTTCATCCTCATCAAAATTGCGCTTGTCCTCCTCTTTTAATGCCGCATCAAGCTGCTCTTTGTAAAGCTTTGGCAGTTGGTAATAATTTGGGTGAATTTCACTAAATGGCAAAAAACCTGCTTTGTCGCCACCATATTCCACAAATGCTGCCTGCAATGAGTATTCAACTCTCGTGATTTTTCCAAGATAAATATTGGATTTAATTGTCTTTTTTTGCTGGTTCTCAAAGCTGAATGAGTCCAAGTTGCCATCCTTGTCTATTATCGCAACCGAGTAATTCTCTTCTCTGGAACAATCCACTATAATTTTTGACATATGCTATACCAATTAAACGCTCTAAAATGTAGTAATAAAAATTCGCCAAGCGAGCCGATAAGTTCTCAAAAAACTCGTCAAGAACTGCACTTACGAATTCAGATAATCTTTTAGTATTTTGTCTGGCACTCAAAAGAATGAGAAAGTTATTGCAAACCAATGACCTGATAACCGACAATCTTGTTTTGTAGAAAATTGCCTTTACCATACAAATACAGGCAAGTGAAAAAGAGAAAAAATAAATGTCAAGTGCGTTTTATAGATTTATGTTCCGTTAAAACAAGCTATTAATTTATGTTGCGCCGCCCGAGGCCACGCCCTCGCGGTTTGACTGCACCTCGTTCCTCGGCGGCCAAACTCGCTCCGCCCAGCGCAACGTACACTTTTTAAAATCAATGCAAAATTATCCAACTTATACGCACTTCTTTGGCTTCTTCAAAAACCACAAATTTACTCCAACGCTCCCAAAAATGATGATGCACGAACCAATAATCTGCCACTTTGTCAGTTTTTCACCGAGGATGATATAGCTCAAAAATGATGAGAACACGATATTAAAATAGCGCAATGGCTGGATTTCCACCACAGGAACTGTTTTGAAAGCATATGTCACAAGCATCCGTTCAATGATATATCCAAACACCACCAGTGCAATAAAAATCATGACTTTTGTATTTAAAATCGGAATATTGCGGACTACTGCTGCTGATATTGGAAGGATGGTTAAAAGGCGGATGAATACCAAAAAATTAGCTGGAAGTTTTTGTAGTTTTTTTATCAAAATTGCCATGAATGCATAAACAAAGAAGTCAACAAAAAGATATAAATAGCCAATAGTCAGATGGCCAATTGAAAAGCGATATATTAAAAATACGGCAGAAATATTGATTACAAAGTTCAAAACAATATCTTTTTGTATGCGCTCTTTCAGGATAATCCTTGACATAGTGGCCGTGATTATTGGGCTCAAAAACAACATCATTATTATTACATTATTGATTGGCACAGTTTGCAGACCTTGATACCAAACAAATGTATCCAAAACAGATACAAGACCAAGTCCGACTATCAAGATGTTCGTTTTGCAACCGTAATTTCGCATATTTTTCATCTCTTTCCAGTTGAATGGTAACAATATCAGCACCGCAAAAAACGCTCTCATCATTATCATCTCATTGATAGACAAAATGCCATTCAGACCAATATATTTGACTATATTTATCATTGCCACATTGATGAATGCACCAAGTAGATAAATGAGCTTTGCGGAGAGCATGATGATATAATACAATAAGGAAATTATAAGAGTAAAGGGCAATATTATTTTTCTACATCTTCATCCCTCATCTTAATCTCCATAACCTTCAACTTGTCATGCTTGTCCTTATAACCATAGGTTTTCTGCTTAACTTTTGTTTTTTTCTTGGCTGCTTTGCTTGGCTTTTTCTTATTTCTTGACTCCATTTCATCTTCAAAAGTTATCACTGGCACAACTTTTTTATATCCTGCTCTTGTCTTGTATGCAAATGTATCATTTATCACCAAACACTGGCTCGCAGGAACATCAATTTTCACATCATCATAAATCGTTATCCTATCAACAAATGCGCTTGGTAAGCGGAACATTGCAACATTATGACGCTTTTGTCCTCTGTCATAAGTCGCCAACCCATGCTCATCGTCCATGGTCTGGAACACAACCAAATTCTCTATATCCTTAATACAATCCTGGTTCGGAACCTTCTCCTCGGCCATCAGTTCCTCCACAGGCGCCTTATATGTCTCAATTATGGCCTCGCGCTTGACTTCCTCCTGCTCCTCCTCGGCGGCCATTTCAGCACTCTTATTCACGCTTGCGCACCCGCTCAACGCTAGCGCCAATGATAAAATTACAACTTTTTTCATGTGGATATTATTGCAGATTGTAAGATTGATGTCAATGTATGTTTTGTTTAAAAACAATATTAGCATTATCATTGTTGCTTATTGGTTGTAAATCAGATATGAGGAAAAATAAAGTTATTTATGATGCATGCAAACCACAAAAGGCCGTTGACAACTTTGTCCGTTGGATAAAAAAAATGATTGTGTTGCATTTTCAGAGACAACACCATCACCATTTGGTCGTCAATCTCACTTATCCTCGTTCAGAGAAAAACGCGCGCATACCACGAAACATAAATTTGTTGCAAATTAAAAAAGTTAAAAAATTGTGAGATATGATTATAAAGGGCAAGAACTGTGATTACAAGGTCGTGATTGGACTTGAAACGCACGCAGAATTGAGTACAAACACAAAACTTTTCTCACAGGGCGCCAACAAATTTGCCAGTCCAGCAAACCAAAATGTATGCCTGTTTGACATCGCAACGCCGGGAAAATTGCCTGTTCTAAACCGCGGAGTGCTGGAAAAAGCCATTGCGTTTGGTCTGGCCGTGAACGCCACGATAAACAAAGTCAGCAGATTTGACAGAAAACATTATTTCTACCCTGACCTACCGCAAGGATACCAAATTACGCAGTTTTACGAGCCGATTGTCAGCAATGGAAAACTGGAAATCAAGCTACCAGACGGCACCAAAAAGACAATCCGCATCAACCGCGCGCACATTGAACAGGATGCTGGAAAACTAATCCACGACCGCGATGAAGAGCACTCATTTATTGACTATAACCGCAGCGGCGTGCCTTTGATTGAAATTGTCACCGAGCCAGATTTTAGCGACCCAGAAGATGTTGTGGCCTATTTGAAGGCTCTACAAGCCATTTTAAGAGCTACCAATGCCTCGCTCGCCGACTTGGAAAAGGGCACATTCAGATGCGATGCCAACGTGTCAGTCATGCCAGTGGATGGAAAGGAGTTTGGTACGCGGTGTGAAATCAAGAATTTGAACTCATTCCGTTTTGTTGCTCAGGCCGTTGAATATGAAGCAAAACGGCAGGTGGAGATAATTGACAGTGGCGAAAAGGTTTCGCAACAAACGCGTTTGTTTAATTCTAAAACAGGGCACACGGAGCTCATGCGCGACAAGGCAGATGCAGTAGACTACCGCTATTTTCCTGATCCGGACTTACTGCCAGTCATATTGACAGACGAGGAAATTGAAAAAGTCAGACAAAATTTGCCAGAGTTGCCAGAGCAAAAGGCTGAACGCTATGCTAAAATAGGGCTTTCACAGAAGGAGAATGACTTCTTGGTGCAGAATGCAAATTATGCAAATTACTTTGACAAATTGATTGAAAAGCATGATGTCAAAACGGCGTCAACATGGATGCTTACAGAACTCTTCGGGCGGCTTGGGAAGCTGCAAAAGTCGCTGGAAGAATGTGGTGTCTCGGCGGAAATGTTGATTGACTTGATGGACAATTTGAAGGACGGAACAATCAGTGGAAAAATCGCCAAGGACGTGCTGGACGACATGCTTGCAAGTGGCAAACGCGCCAGTGATATTATTAATGAAAAAGGCCTAAAACAGATTGACGACGTTGATGCAATCGCCAAAGCTGTTGACGAAGTAATCGCAGAAAATCAACAACAAGTTGAGAAATACAAGTGCGGAAATGACAGGTTGTTCGGCTTTTTTGTCGGGCAAACTCTGAAAAAAATGGGCGGCAAAGCCAACCCTGCTACCGTCAACAAACTTGTAAAAGAGAAGTTGGGATAAGTTGATAATGAAAGTATTATTCATTTATATCAAATCAAAATATTGACAATTATTTTCATGCGCTGACCTTGTACTGATTTAGTTTTTGATATATGGATATTGAGAAAATTGCTCTTGGCGATAACTACGCAGAAGGCGTAAATGTGGTAATTGAAGTGCCTGCAAGAAGCAGTGTGAAATACGAATTAGATAAAGAAAGCGGAGCAATCATGGTTGACAGATTTTTACAAACTCCAATGTATTATCCTGCTGATTACGGATTTTTGCCTCACACATTGGCCGATGACGGCGACCCATTGGATGCACTGGTTATTACAAGAACTCCACTTTTACCTGGAAGTGTGATAAAAGCAAAACCTGTTGGAATTCTCTACATGGAGGACGAAAAAGGTAAGGATGAAAAAATCATCTGTGTGCCAGCAAAAAAACTGGATAGAAACTATGAAAATGTCAATGACATTGCTGATTTACCACAGCAAATTGTTGATGAAATTAAGCACTTTTTTGAGCACTACAAGGATCTTGAAAAGGGCAAATGGGTCAAGGTTTCCGGTCTTGGAAATGCAAAAGAAGCCGTTGAGACAATCAAGAAGTTTGTGAAATAGTTGCGTGCGTAAGTTATTTTTATCAACATTTTGTCTATTTGTCGCGTTGATAGAAATTTCCTCTGCGGAAGAGCTTGAAAAGAAGACAGAATACGGATACTTCACTGATGGAATGTATTACTACGCCGACAAGAGCTACAAGTCATCAGCAGAGCAATTTGAGGCACTCACACACCGTTATCCATACTCTGAATATGCCCACGATGCGCTCATAATGGAGATGTATAACTATTATATTGATGGCTCTAAGGAGAAAGTTGCAGGCGTGGCAAGTGTGTTTCACAGACTTTTCCCATTGGATAAAGAAACTCCGTATGTCCTCTATTTACAAGCCATGGCGGACTATACATCTCTGAAAGATGAGACAAGGATGTTGGATGTCATGGAGGAGAGTGAGCGGACTTTTCAGAAGATAGTTGATGAATATCCAGACAGTCCATATGCAGTTGAGGCCAAAAAAAAGTTGAATTATTTGAATGGTATTAGACAGCTAAATTACTTGCATGGTGGGGAGTTTTATCAGGACAGAGGCGACTACATTGATGCCATGAGGAGATATACTGGCATTTTTGAGACATTTGGCGACAAGCTACTGCCGGAAATTGAAGAGCGCACACTTTGCCGATTGGTTTATTTATCCAAGGCAATGCGAAATGTTGACGACAGCGAAAAATATAGGGGGGTATTGGTTGCAAAATTCCCAAAAAATAAATGTTTTTAAAAATCAAAAAAAATTTGATTATTCAACCATATTTGGTATAATCAGCTAACTTTATGAGCGAAGAGAAGAAGAGCTTCCGCGAGTTTCTTGCTAATGATGCCCTAAATCCAGGCGTAAAAGATGAAAATCTCCAGAAGGTTGACGTCGGGTCACGTAAAGCCGAAGAAAACAATAATTATACCAGCGAAAGTCGTGCCACCAAGACAACTCCATCGAGCATACAAAAAAAACCGGTTGCTTTGTTCGCCGCATTGTGGCTTGTATTTTTAGGGTTAACCATCGGCCTATCATTTGTATCTTTATGGGCACTTTTTGGCATAATACCGACCTTAATATGCTTCTGGAAAATGGTATTAAATAATGCAGATAATAATTATAAGAGTGTTTATAGTAAATTTGATGGGAAATATGTTGACAAAGAGTTTGAAAAAATACAGAAAGTAGAAGAAATTGAACCAGATATAGTAAAAGCAGAAGCCAAGGAAAAAGGAGCTGACTTAACAGAGCAGGAGAAAGATGAGAAGGATTTAAATGATAAAAAAGATAAGAAGAAGCCAAAAAGCAGGAAAAATATCAAATCAAAAGATGAAGATGAAATTGATGAATGTGATGATGATAACGACGAGGAAGAAGAAGAGGAAGAGGTAGAAGAAAAAAAGAGTAAAAAGGCAGAAAAGAGTGATAAAAAGTTCGGAAGTAAGGTTGAAAAAAATGATAAAAGAGATGTTGAGAATTATAAAAGTAAGACTTCTTTGGTAGAGAGAAACAAGAGAACAAAAGGACAAAGAGCAATGTATTAGAAAAGTGGTTGCGCGGCGCGGAGCGCGTTTGCTGGACGAAGTGGAGCGTAGCGGAGCGAGGAGATTGCAAACGGCGAGGGCGTGGCCTCGGGCGGCGCAACAGGGAACTTGACATTTATTTTTGATATAAAAACTTCAAGTAGATGACTTGTTTATCTGGTAAGAAAGGTGTTATAATTGGCATTGCAAATGAGCGGTCAATATGCTGGGGAATTGCAGATGAATGCCTAAAAGATGGGGCAAAACTGGCAGTTAGCTATCTTGACATCACAGAAAAACGCGTTAGAGGGCTAATTGAGGGAACTGATACGGTTGCGGCCAAGTGTGATGTATCAAGTGATGAAAGCATAGCCGAGTTTTTTGAGTTCGTAAAGAAGGAGCTCGGTGAGATTGATTTTATAGTTTGCGGACCTGCTTTTGCTAATAAAGATGCACTGAAAGGCAAATATTACAACGTCTCTCGTCAGGATTTTGCACAGGCAATGGATATTTCTGTATATGCTCTGACAGCAGTTGCAAAGGCGGCCGAACCACTAATTAAGGACGGTGGAAGTATATTGACATTGACATATTACGGGTCAGAAAAGATAATTCCAAATTATAATATAATGGGAGTTGCAAAGGCGGCGCTGGAAGCCAGTGTGCGCTATTTGGCTAACGATTTGGGCGAGCGTGGCATTCGTGTCAACTCTATATCGGCGGGGCCAGTAAAGACGCTGGCGTCAAGTGCAATAGGTGAGTTCCGCAAGGTGCTTGGTTTTGGAGAAGCGGTGTCGCCAATGAAGAGGAATATTACTCAAAATGATGTTGCGAAGACAGCAATTTATCTGTTGAGCGACTTGTCAAGCGGCGTAACGGCAGAGAACATTCATGTGGACTGTGGCCTGAGCGCGGTTGGCATGTTCTTCTACGAAGATAAAAAAGAGGGATTGAATTGATATTTTTTTATGGCAACGAAGCTTCGTTTTACAAAAATGCATGGTTTTGGAAATGACTTTGCGATTTTTGATTTGCGCAATGAGAATACAGATTTTCAGTTCACGAACAGCGATTTGATTATTACTGGTGACAGAAATTTTGGCATTGGTTGCGACCAGTTGATTACAATTCACAAGTCAGACATGCCAGAGGATGAGAAAAGTGTAACCGTTGCAATCAGGGTCTACAATCAAGATGGGACAGAGGCTAAAAACTGTGGTAATGGAATTCGTTGTATTGTTGGATATATTGCGCGCGAGACGGCTAAACCAGTAATCAGAGTGCAGCTTGGAGGAAAGAATTATCTTGGTAAGGCCGACAAGGAAAAGGGTGTGGCGAAGGTCAACATGGGCGTTCCAACTGTAAATGGTGAAATTGTGGAGCTTGGCAACAGGCACAAGATAAATATTGTGCAGAACTTTGATAACATAAATAGGATACCAGATCCAGAGTTCAACGTGCATTACGTTCAGGTGCGTGGGCGGGATGACATCTTTGTCCGTTCAATAGAAAGAGGTACTGGCGAGACAATGTGCTGCGGCTCGGGCTCGTGCGCATGTGCGGCGTATTGTATAACAAAAGGACTAACAGACAAAGTTATGAAGGTCTTTACGCGCGGCTCGGACATTATGGGTGACAGCTTGCAAGTCAACTGGGACGGCGAAGGCAAACCAATGCTGCTCGGCGGTGGCTACACATTTGTATTTACTGGGGAGATTGAGATTTAATTATGCGGGCGGGTAAAAAGGATAAAGTTTGTTTGCCCGGGATAACTTCGTTTTTCAGTCTCCGCTTTTTGCGCGCCAAAAACCACAAATTGCCAAACATTGGAATAGCTATGTCAATGCTGGCCATAAGTATTAGTATCGCAATTTTGATAATCGTAACGTCGGTAATGAACGGCTTTCGTGATGAGCTGATTGACAAAATTCTTGGCTTCAACTCGCACATTACGGTTCACAGCAAACAGATGAAGTTTGAGAATTACAAAGAGGTGAAGGAAAATATCATGAAGGTTGACGGCGTTGTCAGCGCGAGCCCAGTAGTTAACGGTGCCGGAATGGTGTCAAATGGCAACCGCTCGGCGGGAATTTTTGTGAAGGGAATATCCTTGAAGGAGCTAAAACAGAGGAAGGACTTGTTTAAATACATCAAGGGCGGCGTGGAGGAATTCAAGGGTTTGAATATTATTCTTGGTGGCGATGTGGCAAACCAGCTACGCGCGCGCATTGGCGATGAGATTACGATGATTGTGCCGATTGTTGCGACCACGATGTTTGGTGTTGTGCCGCGGGCAGTGAATATGAAGGTTGTTGGTCTATTGCGCACGAACGCCCAGCAGTATGACAACTACATGGCGATTGTGCCATTCAAGGCGGGGCAGGCGATTTTCAATTTGCAGGGCGAGGCGAGTGCTATTGAAGTGATGACGCGCAACCCGAATGACATCAATGGTGTTGAGGTGGATATACTAAAAGTTAATGAGGACAAAAACGTGATGTTGGTTGATTGGTATATGGAAAACGGCGCGCTGCTGAATGCGCTGAATGTTGAGGCCAATGTCATGGCGCTGATTTTGAGTTTGTTCACAATTATTTCTATGTTCACGATTTTCGCGATTATCCGCATGATGATTACTTCCAAAGAGCGCGAGATTGCGATTTTGAAGTCGCATGGCATAAGCAACAAGCAAATTCGCAACATTTTCCTTGTGGTTGGAATGGTTGTCGCGATCAGTGGGATGGTGCTTGGAAACGTGATTGGCATAACGGTGTCGCTGAATATTGACAACATCAGGGTGGCCATTGAAAAGCTTTTTGGCACAAAGTTACTGGATGGCTCGGTGTATTTCCTCGCGAATTTGCCAAGCAGATTGATGCTCGCGGACATCATCAAGACAAACATTTTTGCGCTGGTTATGGCCTTTGCATGCACCCTGATTTCAAGCCGCAAGAGCACTAAAATAGACATCACGGCGACTTTGAGGAACAACTGATGGACAGGAAAAATATCAACAAACTGTTTGAGATTTTGGAGCGCGACTATGATGCCACGATGGATACGGAATTGCGGTTTGAGAATAAATATCAACTACTGGTTGCGATAATGTTGTCGGCGCAGTCCACGGACAGGCAGGTTAATAAGATAACAAAAGAGTTGTTTAGGCAGCTAAAACAGCCGCGCGATGCTGTGAAGCTTGGGTTTGATGGCGTCAACAAGCTGATTGCAAGTGTGAATTATCACAACAGCAAGGCCAGGCACATTGTGGAGATGAGCAAAACCCTGATCGGCGAGTTTGGTGGTGAGGTTCCCGGCACGATGGAAGAGTTGTTGCGATTGAGTGGGGTAGGGCGCAAGACCGCTAATTTAGTGCTCAGCATTGCCTACAAGCAGGACGCGATTGCGGTTGATACGCATGTTTTTCGGGTTGCGAACAGATTGGGGCTGACGCGCGCCAAGAACCCTGCCGAGAGCGAAATGCAGTTGAAGAGCACTATTCCAGCGGGCAAGCAGCGGTTGGTTAATACACTGCTAATTCAGCATGGTCGCGCGGTTTGCAATGCAAGAAATCCGAAGTGCGAGATTTGTAAATTCAAGGGTTTTTGTGAGTTTTGTAAAAATAAGAATTGATATTTTTATTTTTTTTCATTGCGGACAAAAATTTTCAACCTGACTGGCTTCTGGAAGAGTTCTTCAAGGTTACGCGATGCGTTTTTAATTATACGTTTGAGGTTGCTTCCCGAGTGGCCTAAAATCATCTTTTTGTGGTTGTTCTTGCCGACTTTTACCAGCACAGAAATCTCAATGCTGTCAGCTGTCTCTTGATACATCTCCGTCTCGCACGAGAGCATATACGGTAGCTCCTGTTGAAGCATGTTAAATAGCTGCTCGCGCACAAACTCGGAGGCAAAAAAGTTGTTGTCCTTGTCGCTGATGTCATCTTCTTGGAACATCCATTCGCGGGCTGGCGCATTGTCAAAAAAATATTGCAACAATTGTTCGCAACCTTTATTTTTCTTGGCTGACAGCGAGAAAATCTCCTTGAAACGCCCAGTTTTCCACATCTCATCGGCCAGCAAAATTTTCCTGTCAATGTCAATCAAATCTGATTTGTTTATGACACCAATAATTGGCACGCCACTTTGTTTTGTCTTCTCCAAAATGCTCTTGGCGGAGCTATCAAAACCATCTGAACCATCAACGATTAGACAAATCAAGTCGGTGCCACAAAACCCCTGCCATGCCTCCTTGACAATTTGGTGCTCCAACTGGCTGAGCTTTGGCTTGAAAATACCGGGCGTATCAACAAAAACCAGCTGGCAGTTGCCCTGCGTGAGGATGCCTCTAACATTCTCTCTTGTGGTCTGCGGTTTTGGTGAGCAAATCGCAACCTTGCAATCCATTAAAGTATTCATCAAGGTGGACTTTCCAACATTTGGCCGCCCGCAAAATGTGATTGTCAATGATCGCCTCATAATCCCTCTATTTCCACAACCTTCACATGAGCCATCTTGCCCTTGATGATGTTGACTTTGCTCTTTGCAACACGAAAATACTTTGCAAGTTGTTCTATTACACTCGCATTTGCCTTGCCATCCTCTGGCGTGATTGTTGTCTTGACTTCAAAATTGCCATCATCAACTTTTATGATTTCATCCTTTCGTGCATTTGTTTTTACTTTGATGGTTATTAGCATTTTTTATATTAAAAAAGGAAAATTGTAAAATTCAATGGGTTATTTCATGCAACTATATTATCAAAAAAAACAAATTTTTTATTTTCTGAAAAATTCTAACACCTCCTCCCCAAACTTCTCACTAAATTGGCGGAATTCTGCGAGTGTTAGCTCATGAAAATACTTGCCGTGCTGTTCGCAATACTTCACAAGAGCTGAAATTATGCCATGTGCATCGCGAAAGAAGACACTTTTTT
>CAMNMI010000017.1 GCA_946544555.1 uncultured Rickettsiales bacterium | reverse complement strand
GCAAGAAAAATTACTCCTCAAAAACAAACACAATCTTTTTTCACACAAGAAAAACGATAGAGTTGTGGCAAGAATACATTGAACTATTTTCACAAGGTTTGTCACTTCGTAAGATTGTTGAAAAAATGGATAAAAAAATATCATATCCAACATCTTTTTACTGGCGCCATAAAATACTTGAAGTTATGAAAAACTTTGACAATCATGACAAACTTGAAGGTATAGTTGAAGCAGACGAGACATATTTTGAAGAAAGTCAAAAAGGTTCAAGACACATGACAAGAAAGCCAAGAAAAAGAGGTTTTAGTAGTGAAAAACGCATTGTAGGACTATCTCACAACAAAGTTTGTGTTCTTACTGCTTTGGATAGAAATAAACACTCCTTCAACAAACCTGTCGGATATGGAAAAGTTTGCAAAGAGCAAATTGGAATTTTACAGCACAGAATTGAAAAAGACAGTATTTTAATTACTGATGGAGAACGCGGTTATAGAACAATCAAGGATGTGAAATTGAAGCAATTAAAGTTTGGAAAACCACAGAGCAAAGTATATCATCTAAACAATATCAACAATTTTCACAGTCATTTAAAGAAGTTTATGATTAGATTTAATGGTGTTGCAACAAAGTATTTAGATAACTACGTCAACTATTTCAGAGAGTTCAGAGACAAGATTGACACATTTAATCAGCTTTTACAGTTGCAAGGATATTATAGAGTGGTGGATATTAAAGCAAGGAAGGTTGGGTTTGATGTTCCCGTGACTTCAATTTAATTTCTCTATAAGTTTTGCAAGCAAATACAAAACAAACCGTAAAACAAACACAAATAAATCGTTCTATATCTGTTATATCCTGCAAAATAGACACTAACTCTTTGATCAAATCAAACGGCTCATTAATATGTATTGTGTACTTATCTTTTATCTCAATTTTTACATTTAATCCAATGGTCGCGCAAATGCGTCCCAGAACAAGCGACGCAACGGCGCATACAACAAGCCAATTTAACCATTTTCTTATTTTAAAACAATGCAATTTAAATTGCGTTTGTGCCTTGTCCAAATCTATTTCATTCTTTCGTTTTTCTTCATCTTTGTCATACTTTTTATCAGATGGCTTTTTGTTTTTCATCATGTTATAATCCTAAAAAATCAATTTTCATACAAACGGCTTTTTCAGGAACTATGAAAATTCGTGAAAGTTCTTTAATATCTTGTGTTGTATAGTAAGCAGTTCTAAATAAGTCATCTTTCATTAATACAGATATTGCGAACAAATTTGCCTCTAATTCGTACATATCGTCATTCCAAAATGACAAATCTTGTTTTTTGACTGTAAAATATCTTGTTCCATTGTGTCCTAACTTCAAATGCCCGAGTTCGTGGGCCAAAACGAATCTTTGTAGTTCATTGTTATCATTTTCCCGTATGAAGATATTATACTTTTTTATGCCGTTTTCTTGTCCTTTTTGTTCAATTTTTCCGCGTATTTCATCATTTTTAAGCTCTTCGTGGCTGGAGTCAAAATAAAAAACATCACAATTTTCTTTTTCTATTAAAGAAACAATTTTTGTCGTATTTTCTTTGAAAAATTCACAATATTTTCTTTGCAATTCCGCAACGCAACTAGATATTTTTGCTCTATCCAAATCAAAAAGCATGTACAAATTTAAAACTAAAAATTAACCTTTGGAAGTCGTTTTTTTCACATTTCATAATTGTCAAGTCATTCGGTAAATAGTGGCCTGTCCTTTGTCAACATTTTTTTCAAAACCACAACCACAACAACAAAATTTTTCACTCTGATTTTCAAAAACAGCATGGCTGGTTGTTAGCAGAAGTGGTTAAAAGTCAAGCAATATTTTAATCATAGCAACAATATAAAATATCAATTTGACTTTATGTAAAAAAACACTAAAATGCGTTTGCTAAACAATGAAAATTGAGCTGGACGACAAGAAGAAAAAGATGATAGCAGGCGGAGCTCTTGCTTTCCTTGTGCTTATACTTATCGTGCCGTCATTCTTCAAATCAGATGCCAAAGCAGAAGAAAAACAGGCGCCAAAACCATCAGTCCAGCGACAAGTTGAACAACAAAAGCCTCAGCAACCAAAAGCCGAACCAATAAAGGTTGAAGAGGTCAAACCAGATCCCATTCCGACACAAACAAACGGTACGCAAGCAGTTGGAAGCGTCATCAACTTAAATAACGTTCCGCAACCAACGAATACAATCAGTGATTTGAATGTTGACAACCTTATTGCTCAGGCAGGAGTTGATGAAGTTAGCCCAGTTGTTGTAGCAAATGCTCCATCAACGATTACATCAGATAATGTCGTTAAAACAATCGTTGTTGACCAAAACGGAAAGGTTCTTGAAGAGAACACAAAGAATATTGAAAAAACATTAAATGATCCAAATACAAAAGTTGTAGCCGCAATAAATGTCGGACAAAAAGCAGCAGTTGTTCCACCAGCAGTTCCAGTTATGCAAGCCGTGGCAGTCAAACCAGCAAGCGAAATAGAAGTTATCGGCGCAAAGAAAAGAGTTGTTGGTAATGATGTTTATGTCACAGCCAGCGGACATTACAACGGAACGTCCAACATCCAACCAATTCAAATCCGTGATGGAGATAGAACGATTTATGTTGACTTCAAACCAGAAATTGTCGTCAGCGGAAACTGTTGCAGCGGCTCATGCGGAAAAGGAGTAACCGCAAATTCATCAAAAAGTATCAATATATCTGAAAGTAAATCAACAGTCATATCAAAGACAACAAAAAAGAAAGTGAAAGTTAGCAATAAATCAACAAAGAAATCTAAACGCGGTGCATCTGCTGTTCTTGTGCCAAAGGACAAAAAAAACGACAAAGATGAAAGTAATATCAAAATAGGAGAAGAGAGCGAATACAACCGCATTTCATGCATTGGCGGATGTAAGTCTAAACTTGAAGATAGGAGAATTATGGAAAATAGAGAGCCAGTGGGCCAAACCAACGGTCGCAGAAAATGCAACAAAGCCGGTGGATGCAGTGGTTTGAGACAAGATGTTTATGTCATCAATAACATCGTGAACGTTGATGAAGATGAAATCATCACCGACAAAATGCTTGACAGAATGGAGAATGTTGACAAACCTATTGTAAAAAATGTCAATAAGGCATATGTTGAAGACGGCAGAAAAGTCGGATATGTCGGAAGATTATATGCAGACGAGCATCAAAACGATGTCATCAGAGATGACTACAACAAGTTTGGCGAGATTGCATTCGTGGACGGTGAATACGATTAGTCCGTCGTAGCAATTATCTCTGCAATTTTTTCAGTCAGCGCCACCTTTGCCCGCGGTAGATATATCTTCCACAGTTCGTCATCCTTGGCATCATTCAAATGTATAACATCAGTAATGTATTTTATCGCACAAAATTGAATACCTTTCCTGCAACACACCTTCGCCAGCCCATATGCCTCCATGTCATAAACATCATACTGCTTGTTGCTTGTGTTAAAAGTATCCGCAGTCGCACAAGTGTAGTATTTATCTGCCCTGCCCTCACCATCAAAAGTTATCACGCGCGGCACATCATCGTAAGGTGTCAATCCAATTTCTTCATTCACCTGTGGAGTTGCATTCATGTCATATTGCACGAACTTGTTGCACAACAGCAAATCACCTGCATTTACGCCCAATCCACCGCCCGCCGTGCCGATATTATAAACCATTTTCACGTTCTTGTTTTCTGCCAGAAAATCCAACAACGCATAAGTTGCATTGACCTTCCCTATTCCCGTTATCAGTAACCTCGCGCCAGATTTATGATGATAAATATTTAATGGCGCAGGAAAAGAACCAGCCACCTCACAAATCCGCCTTGACATATCTCCTTGTAGTGAGCTTGTTGCCTTCGTAAAACCAATTTTCTCCAAATCAATCTCGTTATTTAGTGCTACAACAAAGAGAATTTCTTTTGCATTCATGTTTTTCATTAAGTTTGTTGATTTATAAAATTCAATTACCACTTTACAATAAAAAATGTCTGTCATCAATAAATCATGAAAATCATATTAGCATATTCCGGTGGACTGGACACATCGGTGATAATTCCTTGGTTGAAGGAGAATTACAACGCCGAAGTCATTACATACACAGCCGATTTGGGACAGGATGAGGATTTAAGTGGTGTCAAGGACAAGGCCTTGAAAAGTGGCGCTATTGACGCGGTTGTTGAAAATATAACAAAAGAGTTTGTTGAAGATTATGTTTTTCCACTACTAAAAAGTGGGGCAAAGTATGAAAATACATATCTAAATGGAACAATTTCACGGCCACTGATTGCAAAAAAATTGGTTGAGGTTGCAAGAAAATATAAGGCCGATGCAATTTGCCATGGAGCAACCGGAAAAGGCAACGACCAGGTAAGGTTTGAGGCCTCCATCATGGCTCTCGCGCCAGATTTGAAAGTTATCGTTCCATGGAGAGAGTGGAATTTTAAATCTCGTGAGGAGCTAATGGACTATGCAAAAGCGCATGGAATTCCAGTTGAGGCCACTAAAAAGAGCCCATACTCTATTGACAGAAATATACTTTATGTCTCGCACGAAGGAGGCGTTTTGGAGGACTGCAAAAATGAATTTCCAAAGGATGTTTTAAAAATGACACAACACCCTGAGGATGCTTCAGAAGAGGCCGAGAATGTGAAAATCACATTTGAAAAAGGTGTTCCTGTGGCAGTCAATAATAAAAAAATGGACTGCGTTGAAGTCATGCAGACACTAAACAAGCTGGGGCACAAACATGGCATTGGTCTGATTGATATTGTTGAGGACAGAATGGTTGGCATGAAAAGCCGTGGAACATATGAATTTCCAGCTGGTGAGATTATCTATCAAGCACACCAAAAATTGGAGAGCATCACACTGACAAAAGATGCGTGGCTCTACAAGCAAAAGATGGCACTTGACTATGCCAATTTGGTTTATTCAGCGGGCTGGTGCACACAGTTAAAAGAGTGCATGGATGCGTTCATTGATAAAACACAGGAGCAAGTCAGTGGGGAGGTGGTCGTAAAATTATATAAAGGGAATGTATTTTCCGTGTCAATTTCATCACCAAATTCACTTTATAATCCAAACCTTGCGGGCTTCACAATGGGCGAGGAATATAATCAGAAAGATGCCGAAGGGTTCATTAAAATTTTCGGACTGCCAATGAAGGTATTCGGAGGCGTGCGAGGAAAATAATTTAATTTTAATCTTGTTGTCATGGCTAAAAAAAGCGGTGAAAATATGGATATAAAAAAGATAATTAAAGAGCAGGATGTGCAGTTTATACAGCTGCAATTTGTGGATATAAACGGGCTTGTAAAAAACCTGACAATTCCATCCGAACACATAGATAAAATTCTTGCAAACGACATGATGCTGGATGGCTCGTCAATCAAAGGGTTCAGAAAAATAGAGACCAGCGATATGTGTTTTTGGCCAGACAAGAGCACATTTCAAATACTTCCATGGCAGCAGTATAACGGCAGAAAAACTGCGCGAATGATCTGCGACATCCACAATCCGGATGGCACACCGTTTGCTGGTTGTCCGCGCTGCAACTTAAAGCGCGTAATGAAAGAGGCAGAAAAGCTTGGCTTGTCAATGAATATGGGTCCAGAGATGGAGTTTTTTCTCTTCAACAAGAACGAAAATGGAGAAATTACTACAAAAACATATGACAAAGCAGGTTATTATGAGATGTATCCAGAGGACAAAGGTGAGGCGGTGCGCGCTGATATAGTGGATATATTGCAACAAATGCATTTTGACATTGAGGCATCGCATCACGAAAATGCGGACGGTCAACATGAAATTGACTTCAAATATGCAGACATTTTGACTTCCGCAGACAATGTTTCCACGTTCAAAATTGTCTCCAAAGCGGTAGCAAGCAAGTATAATCTGCATGTTACTTTTATGCCAAAGCCAGTGTTTGGTATGAACGGCTCTGGCATGCACTGCAACATTTCACTGTCAAAAGATGGTAAAAATGCATTCTTTGACGAGAATACAAAAACGCAGTTGTCGCAGCTCGCAGAGTATTCTGTCGGTGGAATTTTAAAAAATATAAGAGGCATGACTGCTGTTTTAAATCCAACTGTCAATAGCTACAAACGCCTCGTCCCTGGCTACGAAGCCCCTGTTTATATGGCCTGGGCTTTGTCAAATAGAAGTGCATTATTAAGAGTTCCTTGTAAGAGAGGTAATTCAACAAGAGTTGAACTGCGCAGTCCAGATCCAAGTTGCAACCCATATTTGGCATTTGCCGTGATTTTATATGCATGCATGGATGGTATTCAAAACAAAATTACACCGCCAAAACCAGTTGAGATGAATATCTATAAACTGTCTGAAAAAGAGAGGAAGAAAATGAAGATTGACAGCTTGCCAAGGGACTTGGAGGAAGCGTTGCATTATTTGGGTAAAAATGAAATCATAAAGCAAGCATTGGGAGAACACATTTTCAATGAGTTTATGGAGGCCAAGGAAATGGAGTGGAAGGAGTTTAGAGGTCATGTTTCTGATTGGGAAATTGCCAAGTATTTAGGTATGTATTGATATGGATCTTGTTGTTTTTTCACAAATTTTTGTACCTGTTTTACTGTTGATGCTCTCTGTTGGGCCAGTATTTATCACCATCGCCAATGTGTCAATGTTGCACGGGTATCGCCAAGGTTTTTTTGTAGCCATCGCGACCTTTCTTGGAAATGTGGTTTATATCACTATCGGAGCGCTCGCGGCCAAGGAATTTGTGTCAATGATACCGAGGCCGGTTATGATTTTCTTGCCATTGGTTGGCGCTGGATTTCTGTTCAATTTGGCACATGGTTTTTGGAAAAAAGATATATCAAAAGTTAAAGATATAAATATCAAAAGGTTTGATTTTGCAATACTTATAAAGATGTTCTGTTTGACACTTTCCTCGCCAGTTGCAATCGTGGGCTACGGCGTAATCTTCACATCAATAGCCACAAACATCCAGTCATCGCTGGCTTCGGCGCTACTCGGAGGCTACTGCGGAGCCATCACAGGCAAAGTTTTGATTATCACATTTTTTGGCACATTAGGAAAAAAATTCAGTAAAAAAGTGCTGAAAATTATCAACAGAATATCCGCATGTTTGCTGTGTTTTTATGCGGCCATGTTAATAATTAAAGTGATAAAAGATTTGATATGAACCTGCAAATATTTTTTACATTATTTTATCCAATTTTCCTGACTTCAATAGCGGTCGGGCCTGTGTTTATTACGTTGGCAAATTTGTCAATTACGTATGGTTTGCGCCATGGCCTTTTTGCGGTCATCGGAGTGATTTTTGGCAACATTCTTTACATGATTTTAGGTGCATTAACGGCCAGAGAAATCATCAATGAAGTGCCTAAAACAGTGATGCTGTTCATCTCATTTTTCGCCACATTGTTCCTGATTTACGTAGCATACGGCTTCTGGAAAAAGGATGTCTCAAAAATGAGCACAAAGGAAATTCAAAAGCAAAATTTCGGCACAATCATCAAGATGTTCTGCATCACGTTGTCATCGCCAGTTGTGATTGCTGGATATAGTATCACCTTCCTGACATTCGCTGACAAAGTGCGTGTGTCGTTTGTCTCTGCACTGCTTGGTGGGGTGTGCGGTGCTACAATTGCCTACACAATGATTGCTGTATTTTTCGGACTGCTTGGCAAGAAAATTCTTTCACTTGGCCAAAAGAAATACAAAGTCATCCTGTCAACACTCAACAAAATCGCAGCCGTGTTGTTGTTTGCATTTGCGTCCGTGATTGTTGTCAATTTTGTGAGGGAGATTGTGGCAATGGTAATGTGATTATTTCAAATCTTTTTGTGTTTTGAAACTCATGTGGCAAGCCAGAATTTACAAGCATATTACTTCCGCAGAAGGTATAGTCGCCGAAATTCTTATATCAACCATGCTCGGTCAACTTGTCAACACGTCACCATTGGTTAATTAACATTGCTCTGTTGTAAAACAGTATTGACATTTATAATTAATGTTCTATAAAATGAGCATAATTATATGCTAAACGAAAAAGAAATTAAAGAGTTATTAAAAAGAATGAGTGAAAACGACAAAGACATTTTAATAGAACTTATAAACAAAGAAAGAAAAAGTAAATCAAATAGCGAAGATTTATTAAAATTACCAAATAACTATAAATGTCCTCATTGTGGCTCAAATAAAATTAACAAAAATGGAACAGCCCATAAGACATTACCACAATTCATTTGCAGAAATTGTCATAAAACTTACACAATAAGAACAAACACAATATTTTACTACTCTAAAAAAGACATAAATACATGGAGAGAATATATTGATTTATTTAGTAAAGGACTCTCATTGAGAAAAATAGTTGAAGAAATGAAAGGAAAAATAAATCTAAAAACAGCTTTCTTCTGGCGCCATAAAATCCTTGAAGTCATGAAAAACTTTGACAATCATGATAAACTTGAAGGTATAGTTGAGGCAGACGAAACTTATTTTGAAGAGAGCCAAAAGGGCAGTAGACACATGACAAGAAAACCAAGAAAACGAGGTTTTAGTAGTGAAAAACGCATTGTGGGATTATCTCACAACAAAGTTTGTGTGTTAACTGCACTTGACAGACAAAAGCACTCATTCAACAAACCTGTTGGTTATGGTAAAGTTTGCAAAGAACAAATCGGTATTTTACAGCACAGAATTGAAAAAGACAGCATTTTGATTACTGATGGCGAGAGAGGATATAGAACAATCAAAGACGTGAAATTAAAACAACTCAAATTTGGCAAACCACAGAGCAAGGTTTATCATCTAAACAATATCAATAATTTTCACAGTCATTTAAAGAAGTTTATGATTAGATTTAATGGTGTTGCTACTAAATATCTTGATAACTACGTTAACTATTTCAGAGAGTTTAGAGATAAAATTGACACTTTTAATCAGCTTTTACAGTTGCAAGGATATTATAGAGTTGTAGATATTATAAATAGAAAGATTTGTTTTGAGAAAGTTGTAATTTAATTTATATCATTCTTTTTAAAATTAAATTTAATAATGATGATGCCTTTTCAAGTTGTTCTATTTTTAATTCTTTAAAATATTTATGAATTGGTTTGTCAATTTTTCTTTCTCCTTTTAGAAATGTAAATATATTTAAATCAACTTCTGGAAAATAAGACATAATACTATGTGTTGGTTTTGAGCCATAAGAAATATCATTTAATTCGCTATAATCTCCTCCAAGTTGACTTTCAAGTTGAAAAAGAAAACAATGTAAATCAGGATAAAACTTTTTCAACATCCAAAAATCAACCATTATTCTTTTTAGCATCGCATTTTCTGCATATGCTTTGCATTCAACCCCAACAACAAACTTGTCATCTATAAAAATATGTTTATCAACAGATAGTCCATAATAGTAATAATCTATATTATCTAATATGTATTTTCTTACTTCTTCATTCTTTAAATTATTCACATATTCAAGTTGAATTGGTATTTTTATCTTTTTTGAGTTTATTTCTAACCTATTTTTTGCACCACCAAGTTTCTCCCAAGTATATTTTACTAATTCTTCTGTAATATACTCTTGTAGTTGACCTTTGATTTCTCTGATATATCCTCCATATGCTCTATCATTCTGTTCTTTTGCTTGTTTATCAACAACTTTTACAACGCTATTATAAGTTTGTATAATATCTTCTAATTTCATGCTATTTTACAAATAAGTCATTGCAATCTTTTAATCTCTTTTCGGCTGTTTCACAATATTCTTTTGATATATCAATTCCAATATATTTTCTATTTAACTTTTTTGCTACATAACTTGTAGTTCCAACGCCATTAAATGGATCCAATATAATATCATTTTTAAATGAAAATAATTTTAATGCTTTTTCAACGAGTTTTTCAGGGAACATAGCAGGATGACCATATTTCTTCATATCTCTTTCTGGTGCAATAGACCACTTTGCAATAACATACTTTTTAAAATCTTCGGCGTCTATGTCTATATTTTCACTCTTACCTTCTTTTTTTAGATTTCCTTTACAAAATACTTCAAGAAACTCCCAAGTATATTTCATATATGGGTTTGATGGGCTTTTCCAGCTACCCCAAGCTGTATATTTGCAATTATAATTGTTTTTCTCCCATAAAATCTCACTTTTCCAAATTAAACCTTTTTGAAAAAAATGATTACTTATTATATGATGTGTTGGGATGTAATCAGAAAATAATGGTTGAACATTAACAATAATTCTCCCCCCATATTTTAACACTCTTATACATTCATCAAAAATTGAAAATAAGAAATCAAAATACTTTTGCCATGTATTTGTGTCATTATGTTTATCATATTCCATTCCAAAGTTATATGGTGGTGATGTGAAAATCAAATCAACACAATTATCAGGATATGTTTTTAATACTTCTAAACTATCTCCACAAATAATTTTATTATATTCATTTTCATTTAATTCATTATTTTTTATATCAAAATTTTTATTAAAATAAGTATATCCTAATCTCTTTTCCATCTTATCTTTTTTGTTTTTTACTTTTTTGTCCATATTATAATCATCATAAATTCTTTTACCTCCCGATGTTGCATAACTGTGTTTTTTATCAATTTTATCAACTAATTCTTGTAAAACTTGTAATTGTTTTTGATTAGAAAGTTCTTTTAATTTATAAAAATCTATTTTACTTATAAAAACTTTAATATTGTTGTTTTCATTTGATAAATTAATATCTTTAAATTGTTTTAATGTCTGCTGTAGAACGCTAAAGTCTTGATTTGTGTAATTTTGTAAAACAATTTCCATATAATTACTGATAAAAAAATAATTTTAATGTCAATTATTTAAAATTTTTATTGATAGAGCTAATATTTTTCAATACTGTTTTACAACAGAGCAATTAACATATCAAACCACTTGCAACTTATAAAAAAGGATTTATCAATAGATTGTTAGTTATTTTTATGATAAAAATTGGTCTGACAGGAGGCGTTTCAACTGGTAAGAGCACAGCGTTGCAGATACTGCGGAAGCTTGGATGCTATACGATTTCAAGTGATGATATTAATCACGAGCTCATGAAGACAGACAAGGTGCTTATTCAGAATTTGAAGAGGGTTTTTAACTGCGTAGACGAGAACGGCATAGTCAATAAAAAAGCACTCGGAAAGCTGATTTTTAACAACAAAGATGCTAAGTTAAAATTAGAAGAAATGACCCATCCTCTCATCAAAATAGTAAGACGTGATTTCTTCAAAAAGGTTGAGGAAAAAGGTGGTGAGTTTGCTGTTTGTGAGTCACCATTGCTGTTTGAGAAATCATTATACAGTGAATTTGACTATACAATTATCCTCACGGCGCCACTGGATGTTCGTATTGACCGCTTTGTTGACTCCGGCAAGGGAACACAGGAAAAGTTCTTCTCAATCACCAAAAATCAGACATTGGATAGCAAAAAAATGCATATGGCAGATTTTGTAATTAAGAACAACAAAACACGCCAATACTTGCAAGAAGAGCTTGAAAAAGTGCTTGATGAGATTAGAAAGAGACATGCGGCGAAGTAGTAATATTATTATTACCAAAAAACTTTTCATCAACCTTGACAATAAAATCCTTCCTCACAACAATAACTTTTGAGTTCACCAACTGATTGTGGGTGCAAACCTGAGGAAAGTCCGAACTTGGCAAAGACACGATAATGGTTAACGACCATAGGTGGCGACACCTGGAAAGTGCAACAGAAAATATACCGCCTGCTCGCAGGTAAGGTTGAAATGGCGAGGTAAGAGCTCACCGCACCGGCAGTAATGCCGTGGCAATGCAAACCCTATCGCAAGCAAATTCAAGTTTATTCCTTTCTGTCTTTGGTTGGAATATGGTAGAATGCTTCAAGCTGGTAGCAATATCAGTTGCAGATGAATAATCAGATAAACAGAATTCGGCTTATGGTGAACTCATTTTTGCAGGAAGAGCTTCCAGACACTCTG
>CAMNMI010000016.1 GCA_946544555.1 uncultured Rickettsiales bacterium | reverse complement strand
TGTCTTGGAGAAAATGCCAATCCAATAACAGCACCGCAGATTATAATAGAAGATGGCTGTCTGATAAAATCAGGATGCATTATTGAGAGGAATATTGTTATTGGAAGTGGTTCTATTTTAGAGAACGGAGTAATATTGAGCCACGACACGAAGATTATTGACTATGCCACAGGCCGAGAAATTATAGACAAAATACCTAATAACTCCATTGTGAAGAACGGAACATTCAGACAAGACAAAGACATTTCGCTGGTTTGTGCAATAGTTTTTGCAAGAAAAAATGATAATGATAATGCAACAAATAATCTGGACAATGTAATTGATGAAGATGTATAGCCATGCAAACCGATAACGTAAAAACAAAAAATAATGAAGTTGATAAAAAAGAAGATAAGGAAACTACTATTGAAGATGCCAAAACCAAATGGAAGCGCAGAGGGAAAAAGCTGTTTAACAAGCTATGCAAATTCACATCATTGGTAATTATTCTTGGGTTGATTATACATCTTGAATTCAAAAGCTTGAAGGAGGAAGAAACAACCAGAGACGCAGCACTGAAAATCACCGAAAATTTGCGGTCATCATCTGAGGCCATACAAGATGCATGGAAGACAATGTATTATTTCTACAAAACAGGAGATTTATTCAAGATATTAAGATGCAGTAATGGACGGACAAGCATTTTTGATAGAGAACCGGGAGACAGCTTAGCATATATCTTCAAACGGCCGATTGATGATAATATCAGAGTAGAAGATGCAAAGCTAAATCCAATCGCATGTGGAAAACCATTATCGATCAACATTCAAATGAAAAAAGGAATTGATAAAAAAATGGATAATCCAGAGCCATATACATATGTACCAGGTAATGAGCCATTGGAGTTATTGAAAAAATATCCACTTATACAATATGCAGTGCCAAAGTTGAAGGTTGGTGAAAAAGCGGTATTTATTGCGATGCCACAGAAAATATCAGGGCAGAAGTTCAAATCAAAATATATCTACGAAATTGAACTGCCAATCCAAAAAGGCAAGAATACTTATGACAACCTCCCGACATGGGTGCCAGTATACATAACAGAAAAGAGCATTAATGTTGTAAATACCGTGATTTGCAATTCAATCGTAGCATTAAATATGAGTATCCATAATGGGCTTGGGCAGTTGCTTTATGAGACATTTAATAGCACTAAACAGATTGATAACTTGAAGGACATCAAACCATTTAAGTTTAGAATGGGCGCAGGAGAATTTAATGAATATATTGAACAAATTCTATTAGGACTTTCCGCCGGAGATAAGATAAAGATATTTCTTACCAAAAACTTCATGCAAACAACTCCATTCTTTAATCAGAGAGCATTTGATAATCAAGAGTTGCTAATTATAGATTTGCAAATAATGGGTGTAGCAAGATAGGCATGACAGGAGATATAATAATTAACAAACACAGATTTATAGGCAAAGTTATGTCAGCTATTATTCCAAGCAAGGTGAGCAGGTATATTTTCTTCACTTTTGGGAAGGAATTTCTTATGTGGTTTTGCGCCTTGTTTATCCTTCTTGCAACATTCAATCAAATAGGACTTACGACAGATGGAGGCCACAATTTGTCCTTCTTGATTATGGAAAACATCTGCGAGACATCTTGTCAAATACTTAAATTGACAGAGTTTGTCATACTGTTTGCATGTATTACTTTTTTCATTCGATCAAAGGGATTTTTCAATCTATCTATGCTACAAAGTTTTGGCATGACATCAATGAAAACCATCATGCCAATTATTGTCTTTCTTGCGATATTCTGGTCAGTTAGAGTTTTTGCTATCCATCCACTTGTCGTGAAGTATAGTAATTTGCAGTCAATCTATAAGAAGGAGCACAAGTTGAGCATAGTTAGTATAGGAACAAAGTTTAACATTTTTGATGGCAAAAAGGCAGGAGATTATATGGTTGTCAATGGAACGTATAAAGGTGGAAACAAAGATGTAATTGTCGTCCGTAATGCAACATTTTTGAAATATAAAAACAATGCAATTAGTGAGACATATTATGCTAAAGTTGCAAAGCTGGACAAATCAAAGTGGATAATGCACGATGTGTTGTATTATAATCATCAGAGAGAAATATTACGCGGCAAACAGTCATATACTATGAAAAGTGAGTTGACAAATGATAAGCTTATGTCAAACATTAGTGGTGCACATAAGTATGAGAATTCATTGAAATTGCATATTTATGACAACATCAAGTTGGTGTTATCTAATAAAAATGCCAATGGAGAAACAGAAAACATGCGCCAAGCTCGCCTTGATATTACAAACGACATTATCTGTCTGATGAACTCCATTGTCTGTTGCTTTTTGACTTTCATATTGTGTATAACATCGTCCAGAATAAGCAATATCATCAAGATTTCATTGAAGAGTTTTTTGATATTCTTCATTTTAACACGTATTTTCAGCTTTCTTGGACCAACAATCAAGAATTCAAACTTCAATGCGTTGGTGGCAATAATGTTGAGTATCACAGTCATTTCCAGCTTTTACACATTTATAATTAAGCGTGATTGGAAAATTGAGATATTTAATGGCAAAAAGTAATGGTGGGTGATACAGGACTCAAACCTGTGACCCTTTCCACGTCAAGGAAATGCTCTATCAACTGAGCTAATCACCCATTCATAGGGACTGTGAAATTGAAAATTTAAATTGCAAGAGGATATTTAATTTATTGTTGCGCCGTACAAAAATTCAATCTTTGGTCTTTACTTCTTTCCAAATCTTGACAAACTCTTCTTGACTTACTGTTTTTATTTTGTCAGCACCATATTTTTTCTCCAAATACAAAAACCTTCTTTTTAATTCTTCAACAGAGTATTTGGTTTCATTTTCAACATCTATATCAAACAAATTAGCAATCCTGCAAAGCACAAATATTACATCTCCAAGCTCTTCAAAAATGCGCTGTTTGTTGTTCTGTCCTTTACTAACCTCATGCAGCAATTCTGCAATCTCATTCTGCAAATCTTGGTACAAAAAATCCGCATTATCAGTCCACGCATTTGCAATTGTTGGTAGAAACTTTGCAATCTCAGAGGCCTCTTTTATAGCCGACAAACATGATAAATTATTAAACTTTTGATCAAGCATATTCTTATGTGAATTTGTGAAGATTATTTGCAAGTTATTAGAAATTCAACCTTGATTTTTATTTTATAATATTGACATGACTGTCAGCATGGCAAAAAGAAAGAACATTGAAAATGGATTATCAGATTTTTCTGACTTAGCCAATAAAAAGTCATTTGGTTATGAAGATATTTGCAGGTTGCTTCCTCAGAGACCGCCATTTTTGATGATTGACAAAGTTGTTCATCTTGATGTAAAAAATAATTCTGTAGTATGCGAGAAGTGCATTAGCGCAAATGAGTGGTATTTTCAAGGACATTTTCCAGGACATCCAGTTATGCCTGGTGTGTTGATTTTAGAGGCATTGGCTCAGACAGCAAGTATTTTAGGAAGATTTCTTGTCAAGCCAAGTGGCGTTTTGATGTTTGCGGCAATAGATAAAGTTAAGTTTTTAGATGTTGTATTACCAGGCGATGTTCTTCAACTTAGAGTAGACGTTATTAAAGTTCGTGACCCTCTATTAAATGGCGAATGTGTTGCTCGTGTTGGTGATAAAATTGTGGCGCAATGCACTATTAAAGCATTTAGAAAAGAGTTATAGTTTGAAGATATGTCAAAGAAAATTCATCCTACGGCAATCATTGATGAGGCCGTCAAGCTGGCAAACGATGTTGAAATTGGTCCTTTTTGCGTATTGCAAGGTGACATTGAAATTGGCGAGGGCACAAAACTTGAAAACAATGTCTGCATAAATGGTAAAAACGGCCATGTCAAAATTGGCAAGAATAATCACATTTTTCCGTTTGCATGCATTGGTTCTGATCCACAAGACAACAAATTTGTAGGTGAGGAAAGCTGTGTTTCTATTGGTGATAACAATATTATCCGTGAATATTGCACTATAAATGGAGGAAGCAATGTTGGAAATGTCTTGGCTGATACAAAAAATATAACAGTTGTTGGAAATGGATGCTATTTGTATATTTCATCCCATGTTGCACATGATGTCTACTTGGAAGACCGTGTCACCTTGACAAATTGCGTTGGCATTTCAGGGCATGTGAAAATAGGTCATGACACTATTGTTGGAGGACTTTCAGGGGTGCACCAGTTTGTGAATATTGGCCACAATGTGATGATTGGAGGTATGTGCGCCATCGCAAATGACGTTCCTCCATACGCAATTGTTTTATCCAATCCATCAAGGGTCTCAGGTGCTAATTTAGTCGGTTTGAAACGTGCTGGTATGAAGCCAGAAGAAATTAAAAAAATCAGTTTGTTCTACAAAGAAATTGCCGGTAATGATATTCGTTTAGCTGATATTTTATCAAAATACGAAGAAGAAGACAGTGAATATATTAAAGACATCGTCAACTTTATAAAGCACGGTGGCAAACGCGGTTGGCTTGTTTAGTAGTAGCGACCATTTTTACGCTTTTTTCTTTGTTTTTCCAGCTCTTGTCTGCGTTTTTCTCTCGCAATACGCTCGGCTTCTTCTTCGGCCTTGATAATCTCAATTGGCCTTGCATCGTAGTTTAACAAGTCCCAGCCACGCTTTTTTTTCCATTCAAATTTTAGTGGTATCATCCGCAAGTCCACAACCTGACTGCCTTTGATGGTAATCACAACATCCAGCATTTTACGGTCATCTTCAAGCGGTTCAATTTGTTTGTATTCATCTAAAAGCATCTGCTTGTAGCTTTGTTTCATGACTACTCTATCGCGCTCTTTACTACTATGAAACTGCATGTCTTGCACTTCACTGTCTTTGCCAGTTTCGCCAATCATTTTTTCCTCATGCAAAGTAAACATATCAAAAGGCGAGCACCCGATGTCGTTTGTGCCAGAGGTGATAAATGCCTTAATTTTATTATTGTCCTTCTCGTCAAGCACCAGCACAAGGTTTAAAATTTCAAAATACCATACCATGTATATCTGATAAATCATCATTTTGATTTCTTCGTCTCCGATAAATAGTCGTTTTATCATATCAAATTTCATATAGTTGCACTCTTGCGATTTCTCCGTAAAAAACTCATCACTGTATTTCATGCGCGTCATGCGGTTATCGTCATTCATGTTGTGATAATTTCCCATTATGTTTATGATTTTTCCATTTGCCGTGCAAATATTTATTTCATTGTCAAGCGTATAGCACCCATCCACTGGTTTAGCATATCTGAAATACGTGTCCTCAATCGTGCGGACAAAGACATCATTATTTTTCACCACGAACAGCTCACCTTGTTTGTCTTTTGCTTTATTTCTTGCCGAGAAAATCAAATTTTCAAAAATCTTTGGTTCTTCTTCTAACTCATCCTTTTCCTTTTTATCATCCTCTTGTTGGCTTGTTTGTGCTCCTTTGTTGGCCTCATTGCATTTGGCAAATTTGACATCTGCAAACAAAATACCAAGCAGAAAATAAAATATCAATCTCATCAAAATGGTTATTTGCCCCCTTGAATAGCATGCAAAAGCATTGCCTCACTTATTTTATCATTAGATTGCAAGCTTGTTTGCTCTGCATTTTCAAATTCGCTCTTGCGCTTCCTGGCCCTAAAATTATTCTTTGCGTCAATTTTTGCTTCCTTCAATATAGCTACAAACTCGTCATCGTATCTGTAATTTTCAGACACCTTGTCAATCTTTTTATTTACTTTTTCCAGCACAAATTGGTTGTCAACTACCATTAAAATATATGTATCATCGTTGTCTGGATTAACCCACATGGCATCTCTGTATGCCAACTTTTCAAGGTCAAGTTCATTGGCAATCTCGGTAGAAATACTCCTTGTACGAGCAATATTCTCTGCATATTTATCGCTTGTTAAATGTAAGAATTCATCATTGAAAAAAAGTTCAAGTTTGTTTTTTATTGATTTTTTGAGATTTGCTTTTGCCTCGGTTTCGGCCTTATTGATAACATTTTTTATTCCGCCATGGTACGTTGTCTTGCCAACAGCTGAAAATGTCTTTGCCTTGCTGCCGCTTTCAATCCACGCAGGCGCACCTATCTTGTTTATTACCGGTTCGTTACCACTGGAAGCACACCCACAGAGCAAAGAAATTGTCAACAAACATGTCAAAATTCCTCTACTCTTCATAAAAAACTGACGAGAAAACTATGCAATTTTTTTTCTCTCAATGCGCGAGACATTCCACTCCAATGGATTGCCAGCTGCATCCAACAACAATGCTTTAGATGCCTTGTCTTGAACTGCCATATAGTTTCTCATTCCGTTAGTTTTGCCGACAAATAGAGCTGGTGCAACTTCAACCTCTTTGCCTTCGTACATTATAACCAATTTTGTTGTTGCTGCACGATTGGTTTTAGCGTTTTTTGATACATTTGGTGCCATACTCCCCCACGTAAAAACATTTTTTTTATTTGCAAGTATTTATTTGAACTTTGAATTAACAATCTAAATAGCATTTATATTCACCATTAAGGACACCAATATGACGATCATTGAATTTGACTATGTTTGATTGCGCGGCGCGGAGCGCGTTTGTGCGACAAACGAAGTGCGGAGCGAAATACAAACCGCGAGGGCGTGACCTCTGGCAGCGCAACATGACTTGTAGTCGTAGTTGACAGTTTATTAACTTTTGATATAATTTAACTGTTTTAACAGTTTTATATGCAAAACAACGACAACAATCAACAATTGCAACAATATTCTAATAGAATTAGAGACTGTATTCAAAATGCCGGGTATCAGGTTTTAGAAATATACAATTATAATTCATCTTCTAATAACAATGGCATTCATGTAAAAATGCGAGATCAATCAGGATGCTGCACAGATGTATGCTTTGAGCAAATGGATAATAACCAATGGAACTATCATAATCTTGGCACTACTTACTCTTTTGATAATTTTGATAAAACGTTAGATAGTTTTCATCAGTTACTTCACAACAATGCTTTAGCCAACGCTTTTAATATTAACACATTAAATAGAAGAATAATAGATATTGCTCGTGGCAATGGCTTTGAAGCAATGAATGATTTTTATTATCATAACGGTGAGATAAATAAAATTGATATGTTAATATACATTCATGGAAGCGCCATGCGTGTTGATCTTGAAAGAACGCCATATGGACGATGGAAACTTACAAACAAAGACATTGAACCAGAAGGTCGTATATTTGATAATATTAACGATGCTTTAATAAGTCTTAGAGACCAATTGAGGCACGAAGAATGGAGAAATTATAATGGAAATAACATAAATGTAAATAACAACAATGCAAATCATCAAGGAAATCAACATCAGAACAACGGAGTTCACCCAAATTAATTCTTCCTTTCTTGCATTTTAAAAATATGTCTTGCGCAAGTTTGGCAGTCACTCTAATACAGTAAAGAAAAAGCATGTTGAGGAGCAGAAAGTGTTTTTTAGTTGACAATTGATAAACTTTTGATATATTAATATAGTTTTTTAATTTATTTTGATATGACTTTTTCAGATTTGGTTACAAACATACCAGCAATTTGTAATGCAATTGGCGCGGAATTGACTGAGTTCACACATGATAATCAGAAGATATCTGGTAACATTGTTCGAAATACTGAGATAATACCTTTTGAAATTTATAGTGTTCCTGGCGCCGATGATAAATGCGATATGAAAATGACTATCAAAGGAGAAGGTTATTATGGCACTTATTTAGATGTAGACAGAGCACACGAGATCCTGGAAAAGTTTACAGTAAGCCTCGATCCACATGATGCAATAGAGATGGGAACGGCAGAGGACTTAAAAGAGGAAGAAGGTTATGATGTTTCTAATTTTGGTAAATCTTATGAGCAAATAACTACATCAGACGGCAATGTGTATGGCTTGGATAACGACAGTGAACAATATCAACATATGTAAATTCACTGCAATTTGATAGATGTAATTGACAAGTTATTAACTTTTGATATAATTTAACTGTTTTAAAAGTTTTTTTTATGCAAGATATTACAATGCCGAAATTGGCCAGGGAAATGCAAAAATATTTACATGCAAACGGTTGCAATGTAGAATATTTTCATATACAAGAAAATAAAAATTTTCCTGCTTATCAAAGATCGGTCAATGTTCAATTTACAGATACTGATGGTAAATATGGAAGAGTTGTAATTTCTCAGTGTGAAAATAAATCATGGAGCTTGGAGATATATTTATCAAATGAAAATGATAAACCAAGTTCTTTATTGTCTGGTGAAACCCCACATAAATTATGGGAAAATTGCAAACTACAAATGCCAGATATTTTCCACTTGCAAAAGAATAGAATGGCTATAGGTCGTTATAATTCTGTAAAGAACAACAATGCAGACAGTAATCATGATGGGAAATATTTTTATTACCTTAAAAATAACAACGACAGATGTAACATATTTTAAAAACCCATGTTGCACTGCCCGAGGCCACGCCCTCGCGGTTTTTCACCTCCTCGCTCCATCCGCCCTCACTCCCGCTCGGCTTCGCTCGAAGAAAAACCCAGCTCCGCGCCGTGCAACTATTAATTAAACAAAAATTTTCAAATTGACAGTTTATTAACTTTTAATATAATTTAACTGTTTTAAAAGTTTTTTATGAATAATTCATATTTTCATGAGTTTGCCGCTGCAGTCAATCATAGTATAATCGAAAGAAATTACGATATTACAAATTTTAGAGTTTCTCCTGGAATAATTAATATAAGTTTTAATAATGGCGATCAATTATTTTCAGCCACTTTTTCTCGTAATACAAATAATACTTGGACTGGTATTTTTTCAGAAAATATCTTACATGGACTTCGTCACGCAAACAATCCATATGAATTATTGGTAATGCTTCATGATAGATTAAACGATATTGAACATCAACAACCTATAAATAATGATATGGTCCAAAATAATCAAAATATCCATCATGGTGGATTAGATTTCTAATCATGTTCTCCTCCTTGCATTTTAAAAATCCAATCTTGTCATGAATGTTGTTTTATGGCAAAGGTAATTGCAGTAGTTAATCAAAAAGGTGGAGTTGGAAAAACAACAACAGTTATAAACTTGGCAACTGCGCTGGCTGCAATAGGACAAAAAGTATTGGTAATAGACCTTGACCCACAGGGTAATGCCAGCACTGGCTTTGGCATAGAACAAGCAGACAGAGTAAAAACAGTTTATGATCTTCTTACGCGTGAGGATTATACTGCTAATGACTGCACTTTTGAGACAAATGTGGAAGGGTTATATGCAATTCCTGCAACCATGGATTTAGCCGTGGCTGAGATTGACCTATTCAACAAAAAAGACAAACACTTTGTTCTTCGTAAGAAGTTGGCTACAGAATTGCAAAACTACAATTTCATCTTCATTGACTGTCCACCATCATTGGGGATGTTGACTATCAACGCCATGTGTGCGGCAAATACTTTGATTATTCCAATGCAGTGTGAGTTCTTTGCTCTGGAAGGACTTTCTCACTTGATGAAAACATATAAGGAAGTAAAAAAAGGACTAAACCCAAATCTGGAAATAGAAGGACTTCTGCTGACAATGTATGACCCACGCAATAAGCTTACACAGCAAGTTGAAGAGGATGTCCGCAACTTTATGAAAGACAAAGTTTATCAGACAGTTATACCCAGAAATATCAAGGTTTCAGAAGCTCCATCGCACGGCAAGCCGGTGATAGTTCATGACCTGAATTGTGCTGGCTCTGTGGCATATATCAATCTTGCAAAAGAGGTTGTTAAGAATAATGGGATTGAGATTAAGAATGGTTAGATTATCTAACAGCACCTTGCTCATTGGCCTTCTGTTTATTAATACTGTCAAGATTATTTTGAGTATTGTAGCTAATTTCTCTTTCCTTGTAGTCAAAAATATCATTACCGTTTAATTTCTCTTTATTCTTGTTTTTTTTTTTTTTTTTTTTTTTTTTTTTGAAAAATAGACAGCCAAAGCAATAATCAACCCAACAAGCAAAACAGCACCAATAACAATAGCAACGATTGCTTCTTTGCTAAGCCCTTTTGACTTGTCATTTGCTTTATCCATTGATTTATCCACTTCTTTAATTTCATCTTGTGTTATCTTACCGTCTTTGTTAGTATCATATTGATCAAACAATTTTGTCGCTTCTTCGCTTCCATATTTGGTTTCAAAATCAGTTCTGTTTATTTCCGAAGAGTCCATAGATGCCATAGCGTACTCACCTAACGACATTTTACCGTTACCATCAAGATCTACTTTTTCTATGAACTGTTCAGCCATTGATTGTGCTTCGCTATCGGTAATCATTCCACCGGAATCTTTCTTGAAGCAATTTGCTGTTTCTTCTATTGTTGTAAAACCATCACCGTTGGCGTCCACCAGTTTAAAACTTGAACTTTTAAAATTTATTGAATCTTTCTGACTCATAATATTGATATTATGTCAAAAATAAAAAAAAGCAACAAGTTTGCAACAGTTGCTTGGAAGTATTCTCATTGAAAACAAGATTTTACAGTTGATTGAACTACAAATTAAGGATGGTACATTCTATTTTGAGACAAACCGAAGGATTTTTGCAGAAATAAAAGCACTCTTGGAAAACAACAAACAAGCTGATGAAAAGATGCTGTTTTACTCACTGGTTGACAGCGATTGACTTGAAAAATGAGGAGCTAAAGCAGTATATTTCCAATCTGGTGGACGCAGCGACAACGGCAAGTAGCATAAAAAAGAACGGAATTCAGATTTAAAACCCATCTTGACTTTTACTATTATCAATCCATGCATCGCTCGTGAACTTTGCGCTTTATCTGTCACCACTGTTTTTAATAATTGCATCAATAAAAATAGCAGGTTTGTTTGCTAATGCGTTGCCTTGTGCACTATTGTCAGTTGCGATTTTTCTGCTATCCCATCTGATTGCGAACATTAGAAACAACAACCGCTTCAGCATTTTAGTCATGGTTTCTGTATATTATCTCATCCACGACATCTTTATGTATATTCCAATTGGTACAAGCACATTGGCCTTTGCAGTTGCCAGTTTGTTTTACCAATCTGTTGCACGTGTGTATAAAGATAATATCTCGTTCAAATATTACATCATGTTTGGACTTATCTTTTTTGTCATCGTTTTCTTATCGCAATTATTAATTTCAGAAACTTTTACCGTTCATTCACTAATTTATCAAATGGCATTTTACATATTGTCTTGTTATTTGATTTTCTCGGCAATAGAAAGAAACACAAATCTGTCGGCCATCGGAAAAATGAGTGTTAGAAAAAGAAAATATTAATAAAATAAAAAATTATCCTTGCGCCGCCCGAGGCCACGCCCTCGCCATTTGGCACCGCTACGCTCCCCCTCGCTGCGCTCGGCGGCCAAATGCGCTCCGCGCTGGCGCAACAAACGAACCACTTGGTTGCTTCACGTTTTATTTATGGAAGTTGAAATAAATTTATAGTTTATTTGATAAAAACTTTTTATATGTTATATTCTTTTAGTTGAATTTTAGTTATGTTAATATTTGACAAATATATTTTTATTGATTTATTCAAAACAATAACCTCTTGCAAATATATGAAAAATAGCAGAAAAATAGTGGTTGGCACAGTTTTTATATTGGCTTTTTTGTTTGTCGGGATTGTTATAAGTTTTGGCAGAAAGCCATCAAGTTTTTCAACAAAAATGCAAGCTAATACAATCATCAAGACACAAATAAATGATGCTATTCACACGGACAAGCCATATAAGGACGTGAAGGCAAAAGTTTTGGCCAATGTTTTAGATAAAGATGGAAAAATAGTCATCCCCGCTGGGTCAACATTGCTTGGCGACTATGCAATTTACAGTCACGGTGGCAATATGGCGATATTATTGCGCTGGAAAAAAGCAGTTCTTCCAGATGGCAGTAAATACAGGTTTATTTTAGATGACAAGCTTACTCAACCAAAGACTGCCGAAATTGTAGAGCATGTTGCGGTTGATACAAACGGTGATGCCGTTGTGAATGCTAAAAAAGAAAATATAATAGCATTGAAATCATTCTTTACTCTTGGAAATATTAAAAGTGAGGAAGATGCAAATGAGCTAATACAGTCAAAGCATTACGTCATAAATCCACTAAAAGATGAGATGCCATTTTCTATAACGATAAATGAAATGTCTGACTTGAAAATCGTTGTCGAACAAAATGCTAAGCTTGAAAGTGAAGAAGTAAATTAAATATTATTTGAATTGGTCTCCATTGCTTTTTTTACGTCCAATTGTTTTTCTTCTCGTTTTTGTTTTCTTGGCAATAACCGGATTTGTCTTTTTTGTTCCAATAATACCTTTCTTGATTTTCTCAATACGACCTTTGGTTGACCTAACTCTTTTGATTTTTCTATGCATCTTGACCTCTTCTG